>DAHXLC010000210.1 GCA_027371815.1 Candidatus Melainabacteria bacterium
GTAACCAAATTCGTAAAATAAACTCTGAATCTTTTTCTTCACCAATAACGGCTAATCTAATTGCTAAATTAGCCCTGCGCCCAAATAAACTGATTTTCGGCAACGCAAATTATATAATCCTTATATTTAGTAAAATCAGCAAAACGAAAATTGGGTTGATTAGTTAACTGGATAATTTGATTATCTAAACTAGCTAAATAAACTTGCTGACTATTGCCATCAACAAAAACAATTTCGCCATCAATAAAATTAAAATCACCACCACCATATTCATGAACTTTAGAACGGACATTGTTATTTAAAAGCTTTTGCCCATCAGCTAAATAATCAACAATTACCTGCATTCCACCTTCACTGGGGCGTGATTCTAGACCTAATAATTTCCCTTCACTAAAAATCAGTTTATTTGGGCGCAGGGCTAATTTAGCAATTAGATTAGCCGTTATTGGTGAAGAAAATGATTCAGTTAACATTGTGGAAGTAATATTGCTAAGGATTTAAATAAATTAATGTTTGGCTTTTTGGGAGAGTCTTTGGGTAATAAGTAACCAAATTCGTAAAATAAACTCTGAATCTTTTCTAAGTGGTCGTAAAGGTTAACACCATATTTAATTAGAACTAGCCTCAAAGTAAAATTTACGTTTAACTAATCTTTATAACTGATTTTAACAAACAGGGCGTTGTTCTAAAGATTAGTTTTTTTTAGTAATCTACTTAAAACACTTGCATAATTCAGATTTGGCTATATTATATTATATTAGAAGGTAACTGTGCTAATATCGCTTACGCAAACAAATTAGCAATCACCTCGGCTTCCTATTAATAAACCCCATTATTCATGAGGAATAAATGTCAACGAGTTTTTTAACCAATAGTTTAGACAACCTTAAAAACTGTTTTAACTGCAATGACTACATTACAATTGAAACCAAGTTTTGTGGCAATTGTGGAACTAATATACATATTACTAATAATCCTGTTAACAGTTATTACACCTTAGAATTACATCATGAAATTAACAACGCTATAGTCCTGTTGTTAAGAGAAAAAATATTATATTTTGCTATTATGTTCATATTTTTAACAATTAATCTTCTGGGTATTTATATGTCCATAAAATGCTATGCCGAATTTAATGGCGAAGACATGACTCGAGTTGTAATGTCATTCACTCCTTTATTTTATATTAATATGACTTCATTAGTTTGCCTCCAGCCTCTGAAAAAACGCAAACGTGAAATTGAACGTCTCAAAGAAAAACTTAAAGCCTTAAATTTACGCATAAGTCTAGAAAATTCATTAAGAGCATAATTTATTAAACTTAACTAATAAATTACAAACAATTTTAACTATAACCAATTTCAACTGATTTAATTCTTAAGTCAAGGTCAAGGATAACCAGTTAAAACTAATTAACCTTGACTTAAAACCTTTGTCTTACAAATCTTTCACTAATATTATGCATATGCTTGCGAAACAAAAGAATATTTTGCCTTTGCGGTTTTCCCCATTGAGCTTGGGTAAAAACATATCTATTATTAAGCATTATTAATAGCTTTTATGGGTAAAACAAATGTTTGAAGGCAACAAGTCAATTGAAACTAAAACAGAAAAGTTAAACCTCAATAATACTAAACCTAAAGACAATTCTTTTTTTACTAATAATATTCTTCATCCATTACTAAATTCAGCCGTAATTACACCAGTTGATATAGCTGAAAATATGGCTAATGCGGTCAGTAAAACCCTTGATCATAAAGACATTCTTCCAGTAACACCAGAATATAAAATTCAAGCCCAAAAACCATATTCAGCCTCCTGGCTGGCTCAAAATGTAGCTAGCGGCATTGGCATGGCTGTCCCTTTTGTTGTAGCTGGCCTAGCCACCCATGAAGCTTTAGCTACTGGCGCAGATACCTTAGGCCTTAAAACTGAAGTCAGTGCAATTCTAAAAAGTCAAAGTACAGCTATGATAGCCGGATCTGGCCTCGTTGGGTATTTTGGGCCGTTACAAGCTGGGCAAACCCGTATTGGTAATGCAGCAGCCAACTTAGCAAGTTTTAGTGTATTTATGGGTGGTAATAGCTTAGTCAAGGATTTACCACTTTCATCCAGGTTAATCGCCAATGCTCCCATTGGCGCTATTGGTGCAATAACGGGTCTAGCTAGCCAAAGTTTAATTACGCAGGACAAATTACCCAATGCCAATGAAATTTTAAGTGCAGGTATTACTGGAGCAACCTTAAATACTTTATTGCCAGCCGTTCAAGAATTAGGCTTTAAAGGTATAGAATCTGTTAAAAATAATTTTCAGCTTAAATCTGCTACAGCCAACAGCACAGACTTAGCTAACAGTGCCGAATTTGCTAATATTAGTAAGATTGCCCTAATTCCGAAAAACTTTGAAATAACCTCACCCAATCCTTATCCATATATTGCCGATGCCAAACTTGACTTTCAAAACCCAGATGTCGAAGGCTTAGCTAAAACCAGTTATGATAAAGCCAGTTTAGATAAAATAACTAATTTCTTAAGCAAAAATAAAACCATTGAATTAAGACGTTATTCTAGCGGCGGTCAGTCAGCTGTTACGGTAATTGACGAACCCAGCCTCGAATCAGCAGCAGGCGGCTTATTAATTCTGCAATGGGACAGGGATAATATCATGCAAGCCTTATCTGAATATCAAGCCAAATTTAACCCTGATTTAAACGCCTTACATATTGTTGATGATAATGCCTGGAAAAATGGTTTAGCTTCATCATTAAAATATCAAATGACCCATCAATATCGCCTATTGGATATTATTGATGGTAAAGCAAGTGGTTTTGATATTGGTGCAAGACCACATATCCGCTACAATGGCGTTAGCTTAGAAGATGTTGGCGATCCGTGGGGCAATGCTCAAAATGATGCTCTGGCTTCGATAAATTATTTATTATTCCACGCTATCAATGAAGGTCACTTAAAGATTGATGACCCATCCATTGCACCATTTGCCAAAGATTATGCCGCGATATTGCCTAATTATTTTAAAACCATACATGCATGGGAAGACTGGGACTTTGGTGCCTGGGAAGACAAACGGGCTGAACATGCTTCATCAATTGGCATGGCCTTAGCCAGCCTACGCGAACAAAAAACCTATGTTGATAAAAATGGTCCGTTATCTTATGAATATAATGGTAAAACTTATGCTGTAAATTCTAATGATCTTGAAGGTCTAATCAGTAATTGTGAAAACAAATTAAAAACCTTATTGCCCAATGAATTTGTCAGATCAGATGACGGCAGTATTAGAAATGTTGATGCGGCTTTAATAAACCCGCTTTATTTAAGTGCCTTATCGCACCAACCTTTACTGGATGATGCAATGAATACAACTATCATTAAAAATATTGAAGGTCAACTGATGGGTGATATTGGTGTTAGACGTTATCCTGGCGATGTCTGGGATGGCCGAACTAATCGCACAGAATTGCCATCAGATATGGCTGCTCAATGGACTCATGTATCACCAATGATTTCAGCCGTATTATCCGATATGTATGATCGCACACAAAACCCTGAATTTTTGAATGGCCAAATTTTTCACTTTAATCGAGCCTTAACTGGAATTGACTCAGATTGGAAACTTCCTGAAGCCTATATTAGAAATGCCGATAATACTCAGTGGATTGCTGATGCCAACAAACCACTTGCCTGGTCCCAATCAAGTACGCTGGCAGCATTAAGTGCCATGTACAAACGAGTTCACTAATGTTAAATTAAGTCTAAATCTTAACAAAATAAATAATTTTTCTAATTGCTGACTTAATTGTAAGGGTAAATTATTTTTATAATATTCATTAAAGAATAATTCAATTTCCTGATACTGATTTTCATCAAGATCCGTAACTAAGCCACCCAAACCCATAAAAATATTTGCCATAGCTGATTCACTAATCACAGTGGTTAAATATTCATAATTAAATTTAATAAAATTCCAAGTGTTTTTAGCACTATATTTATTTAAAAGCATATTTTTTAACAAGTAAGCTATATCATGTTTTTTAATTTTATTAGTTTTAATATAGTCAAATAACAAATTATGAATTAGCGAGATGCGAAAATTGGCTAAGGCCTGAAAATAAAGCTGACTAATTTGAGGGTTACTCGATTCAAGATAGTATTGATAATAGTTATGAAATAAAGCAACATCACCAAAGCCACTGCATATAGTTAAAACACTAGGTTTTAACATAACATTTGTCAAATTAACTAAATCCTGATATTTTTTGACGATTTCAATAATTGACTCATCTATACAACTCAATATATCAATCATTGGTAAAAGATAAGCCTGTTCATTAAAATTAGCTACCGTCGTAAATATTATCGACAAATCAATATGATAGTTTTGCAAATTTTCCTTAATTAATTTGGCCAAACATTCAATTAATTGAGTATGTAATTCAAACGGTAAAGTTACGTCTAAAGTCAGCCAAATTTCTTTTAAATAAAGCCAGATGCACTCTTCTTGACTGTATTTAAATAAATGAATTTTATCAATAAAATCTTTAAACGTAATTTTTTGCGCCAGCAATAAGGCATAATAATCTCCAAGAATTGATAATTTCTCACTAGCCGTTAAATTAGTAAAATTATCAACCGTGAAATTGTTATGATAATTAACCCGATAAAACCCAAGTCCATAGGCATTGGCCATAACAAAACTTAAGTCAAATTCAGTTTCAAAGGTAGCACACTGATTCTCCAAAATAAATTTTAAAAAATAAGGTTTAAGGCTAGAATCTTGGGGATAGATCTTTAAAATTAGCGGTAAATTAAATATTTTATCTTTCTCACTATTTTCATCATTATACTTAAACAGTTTTTGTGATATTTTAAATCTTCGCTCATTAATTATTTCCAAATCAATTAAAGGATAACCACTATCATTTATCCAATAAGGAATTAATTTAAAGACTGGGAAATTACAAGTATTTTCAATTTCCTTAAAAAAATTAATCCCATTGGTAGATTGAAATTTATATTTGTCCAGAAAATTTATAATCGCTTTACGAAAAGCATTGTCACCACAAAACTTTTCAAACCAGGCTAAAATTTGTGATCCTTTTTGATAAGTAATGGTATCAAATAATTCATAAGCTTTTTCTAAACTAGCTTTGTTTAATTCAATTGGCCGGGTATTTTTAAGACCATCAATAAACAATGCATTTAACCTAGCGTAGGAAAACAAGCCCCAGCGATTTAGCTCACTAAAATACAAATCAACCACTTTAATCTGAATTAATGTAGCCATAGCTTCCTTGAGCCATAACATCGACCAGGATTCAATACTAACTAAATTACCAAACCACAAATGACTGATTTCATGACTTATGGTATCACAGACTAAGATAACTTGGGCTCCAAAACTTTGACTTTCATCTAGAAGCAAACTTTTTTCACGAAAAAAGATAGCTCCATCATTTTCCATACCGTTAAAAGGCAATTCCGGCAATGCCACCAAATCAAGCTGGGGATTTGGATAAGGTATTTTAAAATAATCACTAAGATAAGCAAAACATTGGCTGGCAAAATTCAAGGCAAATTTACCTAAATTAACCTGACTACTACTAGCATAGATATTAATGGTAGTATTTTTAATTTTAGCTGATTCAATCACTTTATAATCACCGATAGCAAAGGCAATTAAATAAGTTGGCAATGGATATGTATCCGCAAAACTAACTTTTCTTAAACTGGCAGTAATGTTTTCTTCATTAATAATACTGGTATTAGAAATAACCTTGTCATTTAAATCTAGCACAAAAGACATAGCGAAAATAGCTTTATAACAAGGTTCGTCAAGACAAGGAAAACAGCTTGAGGCAAAATTTGGCTCAAAATGGGTCATTATAGTTACCGAATTATCAGTTAATGAATTAGCTTTATAAACTCCTGACAAATTCCTACTATAGTTAGCCAGGTAGTTAATTTTTAATAAGTAATTTCCTTTATTAAGAGCCTTCGTATTAATAATTAAAAATTTATTTTTAAGCTGATACTTTGTTTCAATTATTTTATTATTTTTATCATGTAAGGATACATCAAGAATACTTAAATTATTTGAATTTAAAACAATTCTATTAGTAATTTTATTAATTTTAAAAGCAAAATCTAAAAATGCCGGAAACTTATCCATCGATTTATTGCTTAAATCAAGGCAAATTGAATATTTTACTGGCTCAACACATTCCATATCTATATTTTTAAATAAATTCGTAACATTGATAAAAAATTAAATTAATCAGGTTTTCCTTAAATTTACTTTAACATTAATACTATGTCAAAATCGCTAAATAAAAAATTAAATTTACATAGGAGATATTATGTCACAAGTAACGGCTATTGATACAATAACCCAATTGGCAAAACAATTAAAAATAGATAGTATACGCTGTACAACGCAAGCTGGCTCAGGTCACCCGACCTCGTCCATGTCAGCTAGTGACATCATGGCAGTTTTACTTGCCAAGCATTTAAATTATGATTTTGATAATCCGAAATCCAGCACCAATGATCGCTTAATTTTTTCTAAGGGTCATGCAAGCCCTCTCCTTTATTCACTTTACAAAGCCTGTGGTGCAATTAGCGACCAAGAATTAATGAGTTTACGTAAATTTGGTTCAAGGCTAGAAGGCCACCCAGTTCCCGAAATTTTACCTTATGTAGACGTGGCAACCGGTTCGCTTGGCCAGGGACTACCCATGGCTCTTGGCATGGCTATTAATGGTAAATATCTGGATAAAAACAATTATAAAGTTTATGTTTTACTGGGTGACAGTGAAATGGCTGAAGGTTCAATCTGGGAAGCCATGAATTTGGCCTCATACTATAAATTGAATAATTTAATCGCTATACTTGACATGAATCGTTTAGGTCAAAGAGGCGAGACTTCCATTGGTTGGAATTCAGCACTGTACGCGCAAAGAGCTAATTCATTTGGCTTCCATACCATTGAAATTGATGGGCACGACATTAATGAAATTGATAAAGCCTTAATTGAAGCTAAAGCTAATACAGTTAAGCCAACGTTTATTATAGCCAAAACGGTTAAAGGGCATGGCGTCACACTTACTGCCAATAAAGAGAACTGGCATGGCAAGCCTTTAAATGCTAGCGAAGCTAAAGATGCTATTGCTGAACTGGGCGGTATTCAAGCAACAACGGTAAAAGTAAATAAACCCAAAGAAATCAAACTACCTAAACATGAGAAACTAGATTTAGCAACCGTTAAAACTCTAGAATTTACTGATAAAGCCTCAACTCGTGAAGTTTATGGCGATACACTTAAAATTATTGGTGATGTCTTAACCAATATGGTTGTTATTGATGCTGAAGTCTCCAACTCTACCTATGCCGATAAATTCAAACACGCTCATAGTGACCGTTTTTTTGAAATGTTCATTAGCGAACAAGCTATGCTCGGCTGTGGTATTGGCCTAGCCAGCATGAATAAAGTAGTATTTGCCTCAACTTTTGCCGCATTTTTAACACGAGCCTATGATTTTATTAGAATGGGCAGCATTTGTCGCAGTAATCTCAATCTATGTGGCTCTCACGCAGGTGTATCAATTGGAGCTGACGGTCCATCGCAAATGGCCTTAGAAGATATTGCCATGATGCGGGCAATTCATGGTAGTACCGTTTTATATCCTTGTGATGCTTATAGTGCCATGCATTTAGTTATGCTGATGGCGAACCACAATCAAGGTATCAGCTATATAAGAACTACCCGCGAAAAAACTCCAATTGTTTATAATAAAGATACTAAATTTACTATTGGTGGCAGTCATACTCTTAAAGAATCAGACCAAGACAAAGTAACACTAATAGCAGCTGGCATAACTGTTTTTGAAGCATTAAAAGCCTATGAAGAACTAAAATTACAAAATATCAAGGTAAGGGTTATCGATCTGTATTCAATTAAACCAATAGATAAAGTAACTTTACATAAAGCGGCCAGGCAAACTGGTAAATTTATTGTCATTGAAGATCATTTTGTTGATGGTGGCATTGGTGATGCTGTTTTAGATGCTTTTACAGTGGATCCCCATAGTGAAGTAGTACCAAAAACTAGCCTACCCCAAGTTCTAAAACTGGGTGTTCGTCGCCTGGTTGGCTCAGGCACGCCCGAAGAATTAATGGATTGTGCTAAAATTACGGCTAAACATATTGTTGAAGCTACGCATAAATTACTTATCCAGTAAGAGCCTAAGCTTCCGCTCAATAAAGGCCGCTTTTATATTGCCAGCGGATTTATGAGCCATGAATCAATTATCCCGTAAGCGTATTTAAGCCTGCTAGCATCGCTACAATAAGCTTAATGCCATTGCGGCCACGTTCTTTAATATTTTAGAAAGCAACGACACAACAGCCGGCATAAATTATGATTTTTAGTTGTTTTAGCCAAATTGAAATAATTTATCGATTAAAATCGACTTTAAAAATGCGTGAGTGTTTTAAATAAAACTCGTCTTAAATATAAGTGCCTTAGCCAAGATTTCAATATAGTCCTCGTGGTTAATAATTTTAGCCCCAAAACTGCTCAAGTGATTTGTCTGATATTGACAGTCTAAAATCATAAATTCTTTTTGTTGAAGTCGCTTTACTAAATACACTAGGCAAACTTTAGAAGCATCTGTCATCGTATGAAACATTGATTCGCCCATAAATGCACCACCAATACTAACACCATAAAGACCACCCACTAAATTGTTTTCATAATAAGCTTCGACACTATGGGCAAAGCCTAATTCATGTAATTTAGTATAGATATCCAAAATTTTAGCACTTATCCAGGTATCATCTCGATTCGCACACATCTGCATTGTCAGTTTAAAATTCTGGTTAATCTTAATATCAAAAATTCCTTGTCTTATTTTACGTTCTAATCTTTTATGGTAATGAAACTGATCAAGCAAAAATACACAGCGTTTGGGTGGGCAATACCATTCTAATTCATTAAATTGATTACCCATGGGAAAAATTCCTAAAGTATAACCTTTTAATACTTCTAAATAAGTAATATCCATATATATATATTTAACACTTAACCTTAGAATAATTAATAAAATTAGCCCGTTATCCAAATTTTACATTGTCTATTTTACTTAAATTTAATCTACTTATATTTCAATAATTGGCGGCTAGTCTACATCTAATATTACAATATTAATAAAACTATTTATCTTGTAATAGGCAAAAAGTATTATTTTGCCATCAGCATAGTTTTAGAAGAATTATTATGGTGAACATATTGTGGTAAACAATATTTAAAATTTTGGTAGGTTAATTCATTTTCTTTAAATAATTCACTGACCGATTCTTCCACAATATTGGCCGGCAAAGTCGCAAAGAAGGCATCACAGTCAAATATATGGTCAATTCGCGTAAAGTAAAGATAGCGAGCCATAGGATGTTGAATCGCAAGCTCATATAAAATACCACCACCAATAACAAAGATATTTTCACAAGTATCAGCCTTAACCAAAGCATCATCGAGTGAAATAGCCTGAATAACATGTTGTGGCAAGTCAAGCTTTAAATTAGTGGATAGTACAATATTAACCCGTTTGGCTAGAGGTTTTACTGGTAAAGATTCAAAGGTCTTACGTCCCATAATAATGGCATTTTGCTTACTGGTATCACTAGTTTTAGAAGTGATATTATAAAAATATTGCAAATCACCTTTTAGTTTCCAGGGCATGGAGTTTTTCCTCCCAATCCCATTATTTCGGTCAACGGCTACAATTATATCAAAATGTCGCATCATTACCTTCTCCATAGTTTTTGCTAATTCAATCACTTCTTGCCAGCTAAAACAGCCATTATTAATATAACATCATTTTACCATTAAACCGCTATGGGCAATTTAATAAAGCCTTGGTGAACATAATTCACTAATTCAAAGTCGGCAAAAGTTAAATCAAAAAATGCTTTTTTAGCTATCTTAACAGTAGGTAATTGACCGGGCGTTCTAGTCAATTGCATTTTAACGGCATCAATATGATTTTGATAAATATGCACATCACCAAAACTATGAATTAAACGACCGGGCTCTAGATTACATTCATTAGCTAACATCATCGTCAATAAAGCATAGCTAGCAATATTAAAGGGTACACCAATCGCTAAATCGGCTGAGCGCTGATATAATTTGCAGTCAAGATATT
The DNA here is from genome assembly GCA_027371815.1 of Candidatus Melainabacteria bacterium. Taxonomy (GTDB): domain Bacteria; phylum Cyanobacteriota; class Vampirovibrionia; order Obscuribacterales; family JAKAZS01; genus JAKAZS01. The sequence continues at coordinate 10,224 of DAHXLC010000210.1, forward strand.
GAGCATTACGTACATAAAACTGACACATCATATGACAAGGTGGTAAAGCCATTTTATCCAAATCAGCTACATTCCAGGCCGTTAATATAAGTCGGCGTGAATCCGGGTTAGTTTTAATCAAATGAATAATGTTTTTAATTTGATCAATATGCGACTTAACATATTGATTCTGTTGAGGATCAAATTCAAATTTTTCCCAATAACGCCATTGATAACCATAAACTGGTCCAAGATTACCATTTTCATCAGCCCAGTCATTCCATATAGGCGTATGTTCTTTTAAATCATCATTAATATTAGTCGAACCTTTTAAAAACCAGAGTAACTCTCTTAACACCCCATTAAAATTAACTTTTTTGGTAGTTAATAAGGGATATCCAGCTTGAATATCATAAATTGCCGTTAGACCAAACATTGATATCGTGCCAACACCGGTTCTGTCTTTTTTTACTTCGCCATGCTCCAGAACCTGGGCTAATAAATCCAAATATTGCTGCATTATTTAATTAACTCCACGGTACTAAATTGTATACCTAATTTTAAGGCCAATTTTAACAAAAATTGACCTTAACGTCTAGATGCATCGGTATATATATCAACAAGTCAAGCTTAATTGATATTACCCGGATTTGAGTTATTACCATTGCTGGTGTTATTACCATTGCTAGCATTATTACCATTACGATTGCCATGGCGATGACGTCGGTGATGGCGATGACGTCGATGATGGCGACGACAATTATTGGGCTGGTTTGGGTTGCCCGTTTGGAAATTCTGGTTACCCAAATTATTGACTTGAGCATGACTAGGTAGACTACTCATGCAAATGCCTAAAAATATTCCTAAAGCTAAACAAAATTTGAAAAAATTATTCATGATTTAGATCTCCATAAATTTTTAATTAATAGTTAATGACTTACACTTATTAATTTTAGTTTCTGGTCAAACCATCTAAAAGCTTATAAATCAAATAAACAACTTAAAACTTACGATAATTTAACGAAAAAATCTTCAACTGTTTGCCTAAAGTTTTAATAATAAAAAATTAGCTGGCTATTTTGCTAATTATAAGTCGCCAATAAAAAGTCTTAACGAATCAAAAACCATATTTTTTAAGTAACTTTTTTAAATTTAATAATGATTTTTAGGCCTGATGGATTTTGACTACTTTCCAAAACAATCTTGCCTTTATGCGCCTTAACAATTTCGCTGACAATTGAAAGACCAAGCCCAGTTCCATCGGCAGAACTTTTGGGTATTCGATAAAACCGCTCAAAAACAAGTTCCTGATGTTCTTTAGGGATACCAGGTCCATCATCCTCAACTACCAGAACAATTTCCTCATTGGTTTCATAAAGGATGGCCGTTATTTTTGCACCTTCATTACAATAAGTAAGTGAATTATGCAAAAGATTTTCCACCATGGTGACAATACTGTTTGGTTCCGCAAATATATATAGACTTTGCGATTTGGCTTCATAGCCTAAGTCCATATTTTTACTTATGGCAACAGGCACGAATTTACTTACGGTTTTTTCCACTAAATCGTTTAAATTGACACTTGTTTTCACGAATCCTTTCTGGTTTAATGCTTCAGAAGTCAATAACGACAACAGTTGTTTAATCATATGCGCCATTTTATCAATGCCATCTTGGGAATTAGCTAAAGCATCACCAACTTTATCATCTTGAGTATATGACTTAGCCAAATCATTATAGGTTTTAATTAATGCTAATGGTGTTCTTAAATGATGGGCAGCATTAGCAATAAATCGTTCACGTGATTCATTATCATTTTCAATGCGATTAAATAAGTCATTTATGGCTTTAACCAACGGTTTTATTTCTTGAGGAACCATTTCCTGAGATAATGGCGTTAAATTTGTACTAGATCTTTTAGCTATTGCCGCTGAAGTCGCATGCAAAGACTCCAGACTTTTTATTGAAGCCAACCAAACTACAATTAAACTACAGATAATCAATAATAATTGGGGAACGACAAATAAGAGAAATAATCGATGTGCAATATAATTGCTTTCCGAAGTTGACAAGGCTACAGCCAGAAGAATATTTTGAATTTTTCGTTTCGGGAACGGAAAAAACACCACCATCCGAAATTTTTTATGTTTATATATAATACTTTTAATAAATGGATTTTTATAGTCAAAATCAATATATCCCGGTAATTCATTATCACCAGCAATAAAACCACCATCAGTTGAATATAGCTTAAATAAAAGCTCGTCATTAGGATTTTTTAAAAATGAATTAAAATACTCTTCCGGAATTTCAATACTGGTTTTTGTATTATTAATTCTTAGCGCAATTAAACTAGCTATATTTAATAATTGTCGATCAAATAAGGCAATGGTAAGGCTATTGGTTATATAATTAGCAATTAAAGTAAAAATTACAAATAAACTAATTAAAGGAAAAATGAGCCAGGTTAATAATTGTTTTTTAATTGAATTGTTAAGCATTTTTCCATATTAACTCAAAAACAAAATTTATAGGACTGAAAGTATTAAATATTAAGAACTTTGCTTAGCTTTAATTTTTTGAATATCCATAATATAACCAATTCCGCGCACTGGATTTATTGAGGCTCGGCTTCCTTCTAATTTTTTTCTTAATCGGGAAATAATTATTTCCAGCGAATTATGAGTAATTTCATTATCTATGGTTGACAATTGATCCTGAAGATAAGTTCTTGGTACAACCTGAGAAAGCCGCGGCAGAAAAATTTCAAGAACTTGCGTTTCTTTAGCCGTTAAAGTAACTACTTTATCCTTAATTAAGGCTCTACGAGAACTAGTGTCATAAGAAAAATTTTCAAAATTAAAAATCATTTGATTTTGAAAAAATTCTTTACGATGCATAGCCTTAATTCTTGCTTCAATTTCTTCAAGGGCTACTGGTTTGACTAAATAATCACAAGCTCCCGAATTTAAGCAAATAACTTTTTCATTTAAACCATCTAAAGCAGTTAATACAATCACCATAATTGGATTATTATGCTCTTTGATTTTTTTTAAAACAGATACTCCACTATACTCAGGTAATTTTAAATCAAGTAACAATAAACTATATTGATTGCTAAAAACTGCTTCAATAGCACTATTAGC
>DAHXLC010000126.1 GCA_027371815.1 Candidatus Melainabacteria bacterium
GGGATGGCCAGAATTTGCTTTGGCAAAATTGGTATATTAGGTCCATCAATAGAACCTAGCGTTAATTTACCATGTGGATTAATATCAATGCTTTGACCTGGATATATCAACCTAGAATCAGTACTATCGGGGTCTTTAAGATAAACATTGTCTTCAAATAAATTAGTAAAAACTAATTGCTGATTATTGCTAGTTATCATTTTAGCTATATCCATTCCGGATAAAAGATTATGCTCATCTATAACTTTTGGTTGAGCTAACGCTGATAATTGAGCATTTTTTTGACTTTCTAAACTGGAACCGGCTTTCAAACTATGCACCGCTCTTAAAAATGCATTAGCATCAAAACTAGATAAGGATGGATCGATTGGTGGTTTTAAAGCATAGGCTTTAAAAGGATCAAAAACTAATTGTGAATTATTTACGGGTTGATCTAAACGTTTAATTGCATTAACTTTAAACACTCCTAAATCATTACTCAAGCCAAAACCAAGGCTAATTAACGACATCGAATAAGCCTGTTGAAATAACTCCTTACTACCAGCTAATTTACCGGAATTTAATAAAGAGTTACTTTCAGTACCAATAACACTAGCTGGCACTGAAGCTAACAGAGAATTTGCCGTATTCTTACTTAAGATTTTACCAAATAAAGTTGAATTAAGTTCTGGTTCAGTTGCTAATTTACTTAAGCCAATACTGCCTGCTGTCATAGTTGAAAACATAAGACCCGAAGAAATACCTGTATTTAAGCGCTGCTGTAAAAAGTCCGTTAAACTCTGCTTGTCATTACCTGGGGTCAACAAACTGCCATAAGTAAAGCCAGTTAAGGCTGATTCTTTAAGATTTAAGCCTAAAGCACCAGTATTGTTTAAATAAGCATAATCACTTGTTGTAGCCGTAAAATCAATTTCTTTTCCTAAATTTATGGCTTTACCAGTTACAATTAAGGGCAATAAAGCACCAATCGAAGAGCCTGCTGTTTGCGCATACCATGAAATGGTATTAAATTTGGCAGGCTTTAAATTATAAGCTAAATTATCATTTAATTTACTGCCAGTAGTTTTATTAATTAACTGATTCACCGCATCCAACGGATTTAAAATTGCTCCATTTAATAACGCTAGACTAAACTGACGGCCAAGGTTAGACTTGGTCGTTGGCTTTATTTCACTATCGATATTAGTTAGTTTTTCCATATAAATTTATTAATTAATTGTCTTAAATTTAAATAACTTACCTCCATTAAGTTAGACTGTTAAATACCTGATAAGCCAAAACGGCTTTCTTCCCCATAAAATTAAAACCAGCACCCCATTGATTGCTTAATTCAACTTTTAAAAGCGCTGGATTATTAGTTGGATCTGTTTTAAGCTCATGCAACATAATAGCATGAGATGTATTTTCAGCAATTCTAGGACCAAAAAGCCTGGCATCAATTTCCGGATTTACATTTAAAATTAACGGTAATAGCCCATTAAGCCTTGCCAATTGCAAAAACTGGCTAAAGTTTTCCGGCGTATCAATAAAAGTTACAGCTCCTGACTTAATTTGCTTTTCAACAAAAGGGCGAGTATTTTCACCAACCACCACAAAGCCTTTTTCTTGTCCAAGACCGGATTTACCGGTAGCATCGTAACTAGGAACCAATAAATTATATAAGTCTACTGCATCCTGAGGATATAAACCCGAAGCCTCAAATAATATTCTAGAGGCTTGGGTGGAAGAATTATTATCCATGGCAATAACTCTTTCACCAGTATCGCTAGGGTTACCATGATCGGTTTTCACTTTAATAAATTTAACTTCTTCATTAGGTAAAATATTATAGCTTTCAAGCTGATCAAAATATTTACTATAATAAAGATTAACACTGGCAGATTGAAAAATCTGGCTTGCAAAATTTCTAAAATTATCAATTTTAATATCACTAAGGTATTTAGGGTTAAAAGGCTTATTTAAAACTTCAGCCGATTGACTATCTGGTTCTAAAAATCCCGAATTAGCAATATCAACAGTTTTACCTTCAAGATTAACCAAATTGCCATTTAAGGCAATATCGGTGAGGAGTTTTATGGCAATATGCGGTTGTTTAAGATAAATTCGTTTTTCAATATTAGCCGTAAGACAAGTAGTTGATTTACCTTGATCAATTAAACTAGGATTATTGGCATTAAATAAAATTTGTTCAGCTAATTTTAATCTTACATTTTCTGGTAAATAAACATTTTGGTTCTCACTAATTAAACGGTTTAAATTTTCTAAAGCACTTGCGATATTTTGATTACCCAGATTGGCCTGCCTGTCAATAAATGTTTGTTTTAAATTTAAAAATCGCTCTAAACGGTAAGGATTTTCAATCATTGCCCTAGCCGTATGGTCAAGATTTTTATCGGCCAATGCTAAAGGGGTAATTTCCTTATTTAAAGATTCACTAAGACGATCATCAATATTTACTAAAACTCGATTTGGCTGTAGTAATTCTAATTCTGGCGCAGATTGTAGCTGTGGCACTGACAATGGCTCTGACGCTGACGCAGATTCAGTCGGTAGCTTTGGCAGCTGCAATGACTCTGGCTGAAACTCTAAAGACGGATGACCAAGGTTAGACTTGGTCGTTGGCTTTATTTCACTATAGGCTAAATTATCCATCATACTTTTATCAATAAATACAATATTAATTTACCCAGATTTTCACTTTTGCGAACATTAAATATTTAACTCTTCTTATTGAAATTTAAATCCTTAATTTAAGGTTGATCATTGTCAAAAACAAATTCAACTTGACTTCTTATTTAGCTATACAAGTGTCTAACACTATAAAATTTCAAAAATTAACAATTCTGCAAACATAAGCCTAGCAATGATTACATACACTAAGCCGAAAATTTATATTTTTTTTTATTTTTTATGATTTAAAAATATTTAGCTGTGGCATATATAAAGTACGACCACAAAG
>DAHXLC010000145.1 GCA_027371815.1 Candidatus Melainabacteria bacterium
TGACTACCTTTAATTTATTTAAAAAATCTAAAAAATCTAATAAAGCTTTACATCCGAAAATTAACCAATTAAAAAAATGTATTGAATTCGATGTTATTGAAGGTACGCATGATAAAGGTACGCAGTTAGCTAGAGGAGCCAAATTTAAGTGCTTGGCTTGTAATCAGCCAGCTAGCGAACAATACTTACGTGAAGAATTTAAGAATAAACGCAATAGTAGTCAAATGACGGCTATTGTAGCTAAAGGAATAAAGACAAAAGTTTATTTGCCAGTAGATGAATTCCAAATTGAAACTGTACAAAAAGTTAATTTAATTGAACTAGCCGATAAGCCAGAAGCTGAAATGAATCAAGATTCTAAAGATTTAGTTAGCGGACGAGGTTTTGGCATTAAATACTGGTCTGAGCTATTTACCAAACGCCAATTGTTATCTTTAACGACTATTACTGACCTTATTAATACTGTTAAAGATAAAGTTCTAAGCGATATTAATAATCAAAACAAAGAATCTGAATTTTATTCAATTTTAAAATCACGTAATCTTGCAATTGAAAATTATGCCAATGCTATTGTAACATATTTAACCTTGGTTTTAGGTAAAGTTGTAGATTATAATTCGCAGTATTGTTCGTGGCAAAATACGGGTAACAAAATTAGAAATACTTTTGGTAAGCAAGCCATACCAATGGTCTGGGACTATGCTGAAACTAATGTATTTAGTGACGCATCAGGCAGTTATAATAATATGATTGATTGGGTTTTAGAAGCACTTAGTCAATCACCTTTAAAATCTATGACAGGCACTGTAAATCAAACAAATGCAACTAAAATTACCACTACCAATAAATTTATTTTATCTACCGATCCACCTTATTATGACAATATTTGTTATTCTGATTTATCAGATTATTTTTATATTTGGCATTATAAATGCTTAAGCAATATTTACCCTGATTTATATAAAACCTTATTTGTACCAAAAAATGATGAATTGGTAGCTTTTGCTTATCGCCATGGTAAAAGTGAAGCAAAAGCTAAAGAATTTTTTGAAAATGGCTTGTATGAATTTTTTAAAAATGCCAATTTGATTACTGATAATAATTACCCCATGACTATTTACTATGCTTTTAAACAAACTGAAAATGATGAAAAGTCTGATAAAAAGGATCGTAGCAGTACTGGTTGGCAAACATTTTTGCAAGCTTTAATTGATGCTCAATTAACTATCACTGGAACCTGGCCAATGCGAACTGAACTTTCAAACCGAACTAATGGTATCAATACCAATGCGCTAGCTTCGTCTATTGTATTGGTTTGCCGCCCAAGGCCAGTTAATGCACAAAAAGTTAACCGCAAAGAATTTTTGTCATTGCTTAAAAAAGAACTGCCTATAGCTTTACGGCATTTAAAAGAAGGTAATATTGCCCCGGTTGACTTAGCTCAAGCTGCTATTGGTCCAGGTATGTCAATATTTTCAAGTTATAGTGAAGTTATTGAAGCTACTGGTAATAAAATGGACGTTGGATCAGCGCTTAAAGAAATCAATCAAATTTTAGATGAAGTTTTATCAGAAGAAGATAATAATTACGATACTTTAACTAAATTTTCAATTGCTTTATTTGAAACTACTGGTTTTAGTGAAATTAATTATGGAAGTGTCGAAACTTTATCTAAAGCCAAAGATATAAGTATAGAAACCATTGTGTCTGAGGGTATTTTGTTGTCAGAAGCTGGTAAAGTTAAATTGCTAGAGCCAGAAAAATATAAAGCATTTAATAAAAATTGTAAGTCAGCGTGGTATTTTAAAATTGAATAAAATTCAGATTCTTTGTTTTGATTATTAATATCGCTTAGAACTTTATCTTTAACAGTATTAAT
>DAHXLC010000151.1 GCA_027371815.1 Candidatus Melainabacteria bacterium
AGCACCTCCTGAAACTTATTTTCAGTGCGATGGGTTCTTGCAAAAATGTGGGGCAGAATTGGGGTATGCCTTTATATAATTGCCCGGTAATATATCAGTAAAATTTAATATTATTTCAATTTAATTTTACCGATAAATAGTTTCTATAATAAATAAATTTTGAAGGCTAAACACCCTGCCTAACTGAGAAATCCTCTAACCAATGTTAACATCTGCGTTAGGCTTATTAGATCAGTCCACCCAGAACTAAAAATCCTTAACACCATATTCTCATTACCCTGGTCTAAACTCAAGTCTATACGCCAATTTTAAACATTATCAAGCCTGCGATATTTTAATGCTGGAGGCTAAATACATTAGATTCATTTCGCGAACTACTAATAATTAATTCATGAAAGAAATTGATTTTATTTTGATAATAATCATGATGTTCAAAATCTTCAAGACTCATTTCTAGTCTTTGACTCCAGTTAGAGTCCGCGTTTGATCCAGGCTGATTGAATCTTTGACGCGTACCCAAAATATCCGAAATAATTAAAACCGCATACTGACATCTTGTTTCAAACAGTCTTCTCAACAAAGCTTGGTGTAAATCATCATTAAATTCATAAGGTGGGTTATTAATATCCCAGCCCAAAAACTGCATGAGGCGCTGAACCTCTAGCCAGCCAACCCGACCATCATCACTATGCCACCATTTAACTAAACCATCATAAAATAAAGCCAATGGATCATGGTCATGGGTTCCATAAGTAGCCAAATTACCTTCTGGATAATTTTGAGGGTCTTTGTAAGTATAATCTTTATTGCGTTCAAACTGCGGTATCGTAAAACCAGCAATACCCAATTTGGCAAGTGAAGGTCTTACATAATCAGGTACTAAACCTAAATCTTCAGCAATGATAATAGCATTAGGCGAAAATTCAATAATTTTTTTAAGAATTTTAACGCCTTGCTTTTCATTTAATTTAGCCTCAGCTTCATCTTCATCGCTATAAGGTAAAAATTGCGGAATTTTTCCATTTGTCTTAACTTGAACTTCTTCAAGCGACAATTCCAGATATTCCTGATTATCTTTAGGGAGCCAGGGGAAAGAATAAACACGGTAAAAACCTAAGACATGATCAATGCGATACCCATGAAAAAATGTCATAATCGATTCAACTCGGCTTTGCCACCAAGCATATTTTCGTTTAGCCTGTTTAGTCCAATTATATAAAGGCATACCCCAATTCTGCCCCCATTTTTGCAAGAACCCATCGCACTGAAAATAAGTTTCAGGAGGTGCTCCACATGACCATTCCAAGTCAAACAAATCCTTATTAGCCCAAACATCACAGCTATAGCGACTAACACCAAAAGGCAAATCACCAATTAATTTAATATTTTTGGCGCAAGCATGATTATAGACTTTAAGCCATTGTTCGAAGGCCACAAATTGTACATATGCCCAGAAATCATCGCCAAGGCAAATATCATCAGTCAATGCATGAGCTTTAACATAACTATCACGAGCTTGCCTAGCCGTTGTTACTTCCTGATAAATATTATCCCAATCCGTCCAAACCATATTATCGTTATTTAAGACTAAAAGGCTGCGATACAAACAATAACTATCCAGCCATTTTTGTTGATTTTTTTTAAATGTAGCAAAATCTTTTAACGCTTTATTTTTTGAATCAACAAATGCAACATAGGCTTTTTTCAATAAATTTAATTTAAGCTTTTTAACAATTGGATAATTTACACTGGCTTCATGAGCAAAATCGGCCGACAGACTTTCCCGTTCAGCTAAAACCATAGCCTCAGTCAAACCGGGCACCATATCACTGGTCATCGCCAAAAGAACCGGATCAAGCGCTTGTGAACTTAAAGCATTGTACGGACTATTATCCGGTCCGGTTTCATTAATCGGCAATACCTGTAAAATGGTAATATTATGCCTGGCACAAAAATCAATACAATTAATTAAACTCAGCGTATCACCAATACCAAGATCATTTTTAGATCTTAAGGCAAAGACCGGAACAAGCATACCAGCCATTTTTACATTCATTATAAAATAAACCTCTCAAAAACAGTATCAATATATTTTAGAAAATTCTGGGGATTAAAACAGTTTTCAATTTCTGCTTTAGTTAGATAATTATGCAAATTGGTATCATTAAGCAAATTCTGCTTAAAATTACCACTAGGTTTATTCCAGGCTTCATGAGCATGACCTTGCACAATTTTATACGCTTCTTCACGACTTAGACCTTTGTCAACAAGTTTAAGCAGAATTGTCTGCGAATAAATAACGCCACCATATACATCCATATTTTTCCGCATATTTTCCGGATAGACCTGAAGATTTTCACATACTTTAGTAAACCTAGCCAACATATAATCAATAAGGATTGAAGAATCCGGCAGAATAATCCGTTCAACTGAACTATGCGATATATCACGTTCATGCCATAACGCTACATTTTCCAATGCCGCAATTGAATTACTGCGAACCAATCGCGCTAACCCGGTAATATTTTCACTAGTTATCGGATTACGTTTATGAGGCATAGCGGAAGATCCCTTTTGGCCAATACTAAACGGTTCTTCAACTTCCAAAACATCCGTTCGTTGCAAATGCCTGATTTCAATAGCAAATTTTTCTAAAGAGCTAGCGATTAAAGCTAAAACCTGAAGATATTGAGCATGAATATCGCGGGCAATAATCTGCGTTGACACTAACATTGGCTTTAAATCTAGCTTTTGACAAACCAACTTTTCTAAGTCTGTTCCAACACTAGCATAAGTACCTACCGCACCACTAATTTTACCACAAGCAACAAGATCACGTAACTGATTTAATCTTAATTTATGACGATTAATCTCATCAAGCCAATTTAAAAGTTTATAGCCAAAAGTTATTGGTTCAGCATGAATACCATGTGATCGTCCAATTTGCAAGGTATATTTATGAGTTAGCGCCAATTTAGCTAATACATTATAAAAGTTATTAAGATCATCAATTATTATATCAACGGACTGAGCTAACGTAACGCCTAAAGCCGTATCAATCATATCAGAGCTCGTTAAGCCTAAATGCAAATAACGAGAATCCAAACCAATATATTCACCAACATTAGTTAAAAAAGCAATAACATCATGTTTAACATTGGCTTCAATTTCCAGAATACGATCTTCATTAAATTGAGCTTTAGCTTTGATATTCAAATACGCTTCTTGAGGAATTTGCTGTAATTCATACTGGGCTTCAACAACCGCCAATTCAACATCCAGCCAAGTTTGATATTTATTGGTCTGCGACCACAGCCTTGCCATAATTTCACGAGAATAGCGTTGAATCATTTTTAGACCTTAAATAAATCAGGGCAATTAACATGCACAATCATAAGTTATTTTCCCAAAATTGTACCGGTTAATTATTTAACATTTTACAAATCCTGATTCTTGATAGCCTGCCAGACTTAATTTATATATCCCGCAACTACATTTTGCGATACAATTAACTTAATGACATTGAGTGCTTTTCGAATCGACTTCAAAAGATATATGATTGGTACTAAAAATCCACAAAGCAAAAAACTTATAATGAAATACGCCCAAATTACCTTTACCCAAAAGTCCAAACTTAATTAGGCAATTTAAAAGTAATGATTTTTAACGCTTTCATTCAGACTTAAAAGTATCTAAGATTTTTTTGTCCAGTTTAGCATCTTGATTATTTTGCTTAATATAATCCGGTTCATTTTTAATATCTTCATTCCTATCTTTAATAATATTAGAAATCTTACCTGCCAATAACGGATCGTCACTTCCTGATTTTTCTGCACTAATTGATTCAAACTCAGCCTTATCATGAGTTATATATTTTGGCTCAAGCATAAAGTCTTTAAGATCATTAGCAATATTAAGCTTCTTACTATCAATGTCTTGTAAAATTAAATCTTGTTGCTGTTCGGATAATGATTCATTTCCAACTAATACTTTTTCATCCAAGCTAACGATTTTTTTATCCTTCAACATATTAGCCAGATCATCTGGAAGGGTTAAGTTATCACCAATGGCTGCTTTCGTATCACCAGCAATATCTTTAAGATCACTTATTTGAGCATGCATTAAGGCCTCGATACGTTCATTTTCAGTAAAAGAATTTTGCGTTTCTTTACTAGCTAACAACCGATTATGGATATCAACCGATTCTTTATCCTGTACTATGGCAGATTCACAGTTTTCACTATCACTATTATTACGGTTTAAACTTTCTTTATGCATAGCTAAAAATTCTTTCATCAAGGCTGATTGCTTGGTATTTTTTGCTGGTTCAAACTTAGATTCTGGTTTCAAATTCCCATCAGAAGGTTTACTCATAATTTTCACCTCAAATAAATAACACTTTACAACTAATCACTGTAAAAATTAAACCATTAAACTTTAATTAATGCAAGAAGAAAATATAACCATTTACATGATTAAGATTAAATTTTATTAACGTTAATCATGCTGAAATCGAAACAGCCCGAGTCATTCTTGCTACACCAGAAGCTGTCACACGGCTACTCTATCGATTCACTGATAAAATTAATGATAAGCTGCTGGTTACGAGTTACAGTGCAACAATCAATGTAGCCATAGGCAGCTGAAAGTGCTCCCAGGGATAAAGAAGGTTTATGGCGTGCTAAGACCGGATATCGAGTGCAATGTAATCACCGCTATCTCTATCGAGTCAAACAAATGCAAAGATCGAGCACCACAAGGTGAGCTGTTAAACGTAATGCTGTCTGATAAATCGGGAGCCGATTTAGTTGAAGTGAACTTATTTTAATGGTTTTTAAAAACCAGGTGCACCTTGTCTGATAAATCGGGAGCCGATTTAGTTGAAGTGAACCCTATAGCAATTAAAAGATTTACTCATAATTGGCTCCTCAAACAAATAAAACTTTGCAACTTGCCAGTGTAACGATTTAACGACAAAGCTTTAATCAAGTCAACGCATCTTCCTAAAAAATAATCGTAAAAATTTATCAAAACACTTGCGAGTTAAGGGCTTAAGCAGTCTTTTTGGTGGTATTAGTTTAACGGATAACAAATCAAAGGTTTGAGCTACTCTAGCTGAAGGTTGTGGTATGGACTTTGGGTGATTTTGGCGAATCTGATCAACGACAAAAAAATTATTCAAGCCAAATATTTAACATTAAATTTTCGCAAAAACCGGTTATTAAACAGTTATTTGTGGGTATGTTAATGCCATATATTTATTTTATCAATAACAATGGGCAAGAAATTACATGGGAAAATTTAATATACCTATTGAAAAGCCTTTATCAAATGATAATAAAAAATTATCATCTGACATAAACAGTTTGTATAAAGAGTTTTTTAAACATGCAAATACTAAGCTTCTTAAACCAACTAATTTAAAAAATCCAACCAAACTTCCTCCTGAAACAGATAAACTTAAACTTGAAAGACTTAAACCAGAAGCCAAGCCAGTTTACCCTAATCAAGGTGATAATCAGATTCATTTAAAACAGTCAACTTTTATGCTGCATATGGAATCTTCTCAATTTATTATGAATTGGAAGGAAAATTTTCAGTTAATTAACGATAAACCAAGTAAACTCGATACGGTAGCTGCCGAAGCTTGCCTGCAGGCACATATGCTTTCAAAAATTACTGGTAAAGAATGGGGCGGGGAAATTTATACAGATAAAGATGATAACTATCATTATACTTTGGCAGTGAGCAATAATGCAGACAAATCAATTGAAACTTCAGAGGCTCGAAATAATATCCCTTTTTTAAGTGATGAAGAAAAGAAAACTGGATCTGCTGCAATAGATAATTTAGCTGTACATAAAAAAATCATTGCCAGCTTTCATAGTCATCCTCATTTTATTCAGGCTTGCGATTTAAAAGTTCATGTTGAATCTGAAAACTTAAAACTCTTTGGCAAAAAACAAGATTTTCTAAATTATTCAATAAATCCAGAAATACCAGATACAAAACTTGGGCAGATTTTTAGTGGTACTGATTTATTACGAGATGAGAAAGACAATCATTTAGGTGGTGATTATATGATTGATGCTACTGGACGTGTACACAAACATATAAGGCCTGAAGAGCCTAAAGAGACTGATAAAACCTTTAATTATTTATTTAGCGATGTTGAAATGCTGGTTAATAAAAATAAGGAATAATTATGCAAAAAATTTGTATAACGTTATTAGCCTTAATATTGTTTGTAAATCAGCCAAATTGTTTAAGTGAAGAATTAAATAATAAGCAGAACGATAAAGTCAAGGTATTTACTTTAGAAGAAAAAAGTAAAATACGGAAATTCCTTAACTGGGTCTCTCTCAAAATTTTTAAAAATATTGGTTTTAGTAATAAGTTCAATTTAATGTGTAGATTATATAAACCTGGTATAGTTTTAGATGGAAACATATTTGACAATTCATCTGAACCACGAACGAAGCTGGATCAAAAATTTTTAACGGCATACAATTATCGGCTTTGGGGTAATGGACCTTATTGGTGGTGGCCAAAATGTTTGCCTGAGCAAATAACGATTCAACTAGATTCTGTGTATTTAGATGCCAGTGTTAGAAGATGGTCATATGTAGGGAATAAAACTTATTATTATAAAAAAACAACACCTGAATTAATGCAAGCTATTGCCAATGTTAAAGAAGGTAATATAATAGAAGTCCTTAATTATTTTTTTAAAGAGGAAAATTCAGGCGGAGTAAAAGCATATAAGGCTTTTTGCAGATGGACGACATTGACTAGGTATATAGTTTGATAATTGGTTTTTAAGTTAAAAATTT
>DAHXLC010000176.1 GCA_027371815.1 Candidatus Melainabacteria bacterium
CAAGCCCTTCACTTATTACAATACCGTCAGCACTAGCATCAAAAGTCTTACATTTTCCAGTAGGTGAAAGCGCAAAGGTTTTACTAAAACTCAAATAATCGCCAGGCTGATTGTGCGTATCAATACCGGCAAGAATAACTAAATCACTATTCTTTGATCTTAATTCTAAAATAGCAGTATACAAACCAGCTAACGAAGAAGCGCAAGCTGCATCAATACTAAAATTTACACCGCTAAAATCGAAACGGTTTGCCACTCTGCCCGCTATGACATTACTTAAATATCCGGGAAATACATCTTCATTCCATTCAGGCAAGGAATCATAAATTTTTTGCTTCAGCATTTTTGGTAAATCCTGTAATTTCCATTCCAACATTGATCGCAATGAATAAAGTGCTGTTATGGGACCATGCCCAGCATGAGCAACAATTACGGAAGTTTTAGTCTTATCAGGTACACCTTGATGATAATTAGCATCAACTAAAGCCTTACTGACCAAATCCAGCGCCATTAACTGGACTGGATCGATAAAAGGTAATGATTTAGGGGGAATCCCATATGATTTTGGATTAAATTCACTGTAATCTAAAAATCCACCCCATTTAGAGTAAATTTTGTCACGTTCAGTTTTATTACAGCTATAATAATTTTTCCAGTTAAAATGATTTTGCGGTATTTCTTCAATAGCATCAACATAATTTAAAATATTATGCCAGAAATTTTCTATGGTATTAGCCTTTGGAAAATTGGCTGACATACCAATTATAGCAATATCATTATCATTTAAATCATCGTGTAAAAAATTAAATTGAATTGCTAGACTGTTAAATGATATATTATCCTTATTTTCTAAATATTCATTAATGAGATTAGCACCACCATTACCAACACGGTCATGAAGTGTGGCCATAGTTATAATTTCTTTAGTCAGACTAGCAACCTGGCCAATCATATACATACCATCTTGCCATTGACGATCTAACGGTAGCGGTTCTAATTTTGCCGATTGCGGATTTCGGTTTAAACCTTTACTGGCTATTCGTAATCGACCTAAATTCATTAATTCAAGTTCAATCCGGATTTCTTCTTTAGTTTTTAATTCACCAGTTAACTTATGTTTAACGGACTTAAAATAATCAAAATATGGTGACTTAATACACCTAATTGAGTGGCCATTAGCTGTTTCTAACAATACAGTTTCTTTACATTCGAGCGCTTTTTCTTGAAAATTAGCTACTATGGCACCAGTTGCTACCGCTTCAGTTGTATATAAATAGGCCGTGCCCATTAATACACCGGTTTTAACTTTAAGCTTTTGTAATGGCGCTAAAATTGAAGCTGCCATGGCTGAAGATAATTCATCATGAATGCCACCAGCTAAAATAACGGAAAATTCAGAACCAGCATAACCTTGATTTATTAATTTGGTTAATTCATGAATCATCGACTGCCATAAAACGAAACTAGTTCTTGGTCCTACATGCCCGCCACATTCTTGTCCTTCAAAAATAAATTTACGGCAATTAGCTTCTACAGAAGTTTTTAAAAGATTAGGTGATGGAATATGTAAATAGGTGTTAATCCCATTATTTTCTAATTGTAAAGCCTGGTCAGGCCTACCTCCAGCTATAAGAGCAAAAGGGGGACGGTATTTTAAAATAATTTCAATCTGTTCATTTTGAATTTGGGCAGGAATAAAACCTAAAAGACCTACTCCCCATGAAGCATTTTTAGCCAAAGTAGTTTTAGTAGATTTTAATAATTCTTCAACTTCATTTTTACGCATTAATGCCAGCGCTAAAAATGGTAAGCCACCATTATCACTGACGGCTTTAGCAAATAACGAAGTATCGCTAACTCTGGTCATAGCACCCTGAACTATCGGGTATTTAGTATTATGAAACTTGGCTAATTCGCTATTAACACTTAAGGGGCATGATTGTTTAAGTTCAGCAAAAGTTGTTTTATAACCATTAAGAATATAGTTAATTACCCCTGAAACGGTTGGGCTAATTTCATAATAATGCTGAGCAAAAGCAATATCCTGTCCTATAATAGCAATATTATTACTGCTTAATAGAGTGGAGAGTTTATTTTTATCAACATGACAATCGAGTAATCTATCATTAGGTTTTAAATTTATAGACTGGTTAGGCATAACATTAAAAAAACGATAATAAAAATTATCCTTAAAATTAACAGCATAGGTTTCACTGCCATCAGCTCTAGCTATTTTTTGACTTAATTTAACTGGCGCATTAGTTTCCGTACATAAAGATAAAACTGAATTTAAAACAATACCGGATGCCTTAGCAAGCATTAATGAAAATAGTGTATTCTCGCCAATTCCTCCCTCAATAAAATAAGGCTTTTTAATGGTGTTAGCCAATTTTTGCGCAAAAACAAAAGTAGTCAAATTACTTGAATAGCCGGCTGACTCATGACCTTTAACAATCAAATAATCAATTGCAGAATTCTGCCATTTATTAATTTCAACAATGGAACAAACTTCTAAGGCAATTTTACAATTGGCCATTTTATGAATTTGCTTAATAACTTTAGCTAAAATTTCTTCATTATAAGATTCAAATAAATCAGGACAAATAACCAGCAATTGTTCTTTGGTTTCAACTGAACCAGTTATCAACTTGTTTAATTTAACTAATACTTTAGCCATGATTAAAGCGTTACTTAAATTAACCCTTAAACCATGATATTGCCCTTTTGCTTTCAGTAAATAAATAATGTTGTTTATGATATCTTCATGATGACACGTAACACAGGCTAATTCTAAATTAATGAGTCCATAATTATTTAACTGTTTAACACTTACGGCTAATTTAGCAGCTGAATTTAAAGCAAAATAAGATTTTTCAACTAATTTCGCATTGGTATCAAGATAATTTAATAAATCGAAATCGCCATGATTACATTTAGCAAGGTCTGGTACAGTACGGACTAAAGCATTACAGGCAAAAGCATTGCTGTTAAAAGAATTATAGGCGATAATTTGAAGATCTTGCATAAATTTGTAAAATATAAATGTTAAAAAAATGCTTAACTAGTAATTAGCTTAATATCATGAGGTTTATTAATTTTATAAACTAAACCTCGCCATTTCAAAGTATTGATAAAAATTGAAGTTAAAGAAATTAAGGGTAAAACCAGATGAGCCAAAGGAATAATAATATAAAACTGTAACAGTGATTTTGAGAATGACTCATAAAAGCTTAAATCAAGCTTTTGTTGAACTGTAATATTGTCTTGCCAAGATTTAATTAAAATTTGATACCAAAATTTGTGGCTATATAAAAATAAGCCTAGCTCAAATAAAAAAAGTAATAATCCAAAACCTAGAATTATTAAGGCATAAAGACCTTGCCCAAAAATAACTTGAATAAAAGCTATTAGCTGAATCATACTAAATAAAAACAAAACTGCAGATTTAATCATTGCGCTAAACCACAATTCAGGGTAATAAAATTTAGTTAAAAGCAACTGACGATTAGTCCATTCATTAATTTCAGCGAAAGTTCCATCAGCATAACTTGCTACAAGACATTGAGGAACAAATTTTACTTGTAAATTAAGCTGTTTGACTGCTTTAGTTAAAGATAAATCATCATCAGCACAATTTTCCCATACCATAAATAAATTAATTTTCTTTATGGTATCTACTTTAATTGCCATAGCCCCACCCCAGGCAAATACCAAATTTGGATTAGCCATTTCCCAAGCCGAAACCCGATTCCAGATAGTTCTTAAAATTCCCGGAATATTAAACGATCTTGGTACATAAAACCGATAACCAGTAGTTAAACCAATAGCTGAATTTTGCAATGGGTTAATCAGATTAGCCAAAAAATTTTCGCTGGCAATTACATCAGAATCAACAAAAACAACCACTTCACTGTCTTGAGCAATTTCTTGTAAACCACATAACTGGCTATTTAATTTATGGACATTTTTAAAATCAGGTTTAGCAATTACTAATTTAGTATTGCTTTGTGGGTATTTTAAAATAGCTTCTTCAATTAAACGATAAGAGTCATCTTGTTTATCACCTATAATGAAAATCACTTCATAATTAGGGCAATTTAGATTATTAAGGTAATTTTGACTTAAAAGAATTTTTAAATTTTGATCAAAATCTGGATCGAATCCCTTACAAGGCAAAATTACACTAAGTTTTGGATGAAAATTCCTTATACTATCCGAATTTTGATTAATTTCAGTTAAAATGTAATTTTTCAGACGTTGAAAAGCCGTTAACTGACTTAAAATAATCGTTATACTTAAAATAGCTGTAAAAACAACTAGAGGAATCATTAAAATTTAACTCCTTCTACAGACATTCATAATAGAATATCTTATAATACAATAAATAATCATTTTAGTTAACTTAAACAAGTTTAAATTAACTTTTAACCTTGCTTAAAATAGGCAGTTTTGCACAATTGATCAACTTGTAAATATTATAAAAATTTAATATTTTTTCTGAAGATTATGAAATCGAAATTTATTTATAAAATTTTAGCTAATCTAGCCAAAATTGAATATGATAATTTACATAAACTTACCCTAAGTACTTTATCAAGCCAGGAAAATCTATTATTAAAGCTTATTAAAAATAACCAAACAACTAAATTTGGCAAATTACATAATTTTGCTGGCATTAATAATATTACAGATTTTCAAAATCACCTACCTGTCTGTGAATATAATTATTTTGAACCCTATATTACGCAAATGGCTAATGGACAGAAAAATATTTTAACTAAGGCCGAACCATTTATGTTTGCTTCAACCAGTGGTACAACTGGTAAACAAAAATTAATCCCGGTGAACAAAACTTATATCAATTATTTTCGTAAAGCTTCAATTGTTTCTGGCTATAATTTACTCAAGGCCTACCCTAAAATCAGCGAAGGTTTAACCTTATCTATTTTCTCGTCAGCCAATGAAAGTCTTACTCCAAACGGATTACCTATAGGTTCAATTTCTGGTGCCTTAATGAAATCAGAACCACAAATTGTAAAAAAAAATATTACGGCCATTCCTTATGAAATTACTAGTATTAAAAACTGGGATGCTTATTATTATACTTTGTTAAGAATAGCTTTAACACAGCCTATTACCAGTATCTATACGCTTAATCCCAGTACCATAATGATTCTATGTCAATATTTAACTAGCTTCGGTAATCATCTTATTCAAGACATTCACGATGGCAGTTTAAATCCTGATTTAGACATAAATCAGGATTTGCGAAAGAAATTTAAATTTAAACCGGATAGTCAAAAAGCCAGATATTTTGATAGTTTACTAAACAATAACCAATTCATTCCCAAATACATCTGGCCGAATCTTCAAGTTGTTAGCTGTTGGACAAAAGCTAGTGCATCATTTTACCTTAGTAGTTTAAGGCAATATTTTCTCGATACCCCTTTTGTGGATATTAGCTATGGTGCCAGTGAAGGACGCGGCTCAGTTTTCTTCAATCAACATCAACAGTTGCTGGCAATAAATGCACATTTTTATGAATTTATTCATGAACAAGAAATTGGTACTAAAAATCCGAAAATTTATTTAGCTAATGAATTAGAAATCAATCAACAATATCAAATTTTACTAACTACCCAAGCTGGTTTATATCGATATAATATTGGTGATGTAATAAAAGTAACCGGCTTTATCAACGAATGTCCAACTATTGAATTTAGTCATAAAAGCAATAATATTTCATCATTTACTGGTGAAAAAATCACTGAATATCAAGTCGTCGAAGCATTTAAACAAACCAGTTGGCGACTTAAGCTTGAAGCTAATTATTTTACCTTAATCCCTTTTTACGCAACGATACCTAATTATATTTTATTACTTGAAATTACTAAATCAACTGATAATTATGAATTACAGCAAATCAGCAAGACGTTTGATGATGAATTAGCTAAAGTCAATATTGAATATGAACATAAACGTAAATCGCTTAGGCTTGGATCTATCCAAACTGAGTTATTAGAACCAGGAACTTATAATAATTTAAGAAATTATTTAAGGAGCCATGGTAGTTTTGAAAGTCAAATTAAAATCAGTAATTTAAATCCTAAAACTGATATTATAACTTTCTTAAAAAATCATTTGGTAAAGCCCAGTATGTTTTTAATACCATAAGCAATCATATTAGGATTGCCCTGTAAACGACGTTTGCAATAAGCGCTAGCAACTTGAGGAACGCCGTAAGGTAAATATAACCTTACAATAGTACCAGATTCAGCTAAATATTTAGCATCTACTTTATCTTGAAAATACAGACCACTACCTAAGCCTTTTTGCCAATTTAAACGGGGTACACCTTTTAAATACTGCGTTTCAAATTGACTAGGCCTAATTTTTTGCTGTATAATAACGTCCTTAAATATTTGCCCTAATATATCCGTATCATGAGAAGCTAACTCAACATAACTGCCTTTATCAAATAAAATTTTAGCATAATCAACCATTAATTCTTTCATCTTGAATTTATCAGTATAAGCAATCGAACTAGGTTCATTATAAATCCCAATTAACAGTCTTACCCGGCTCTTATCCGTAAACCTTTTTAAATCATTGCTAGTTCGTTTTAACCTAGTTTGGACTACTGTACCTAAATTAGTCAAACCAGTATTTAACAAAGAAAAATAAGTATCTAAGTGAAAATCTGTCCAGCGATAATCTTCAGCTTCAAGAGTAAGATTAACTTTCAAATTGAAACCGTGTTCAACAACTTGTTTAATACGACCATAGGCTAATTCAAGAGCAGTATTAGTATTTTTTTTAGTTATAACCGATGGCGCAATTGTGCTAAACATTGAAGGTTTAAATGAAACTGTTAATTTTTCTTGGCCTGATTGAAAAATATTATTTATGGAAGCAACTTTAGTGATTAATTCCTTATATTCAATAACCGCATTATCACAGTCTTGATCATTAATGCAGTCTTCACCTAAAATATCCAAAGTCCCGGCAAATTTGTATTTATGATATAAATTTAAAGCCTCATCAATGGCATTTTGCGCATTTTTACCAGCCAAATAAGGATTTGCTAAAAGATATATTAGACCATTTGGCAATAAGTCAAATATCGTTTTGGCATTGGTTACGGATTCAGCTAAGTTGAGGTCTTCCATTGGTGGTTTGTCTACTAATCTTAACGTCATATTTATAAAATCTCCACATCAACATTATATATTGTCAGACATTTTTTATTGCTTGTAAAGAAGAAAAGGTTAAAGTAAATAAAATTTAATTTTAAACCAATAATTTACAAACCCATATTTGGTTCTAAAAAGGGGATTAAAAAACTTAACAGATTAGACCCTTGCGTGTCATTCTTTAACGAGGCCTCCCAATCAGCTGATATGGCTCCAATAGCAATCAAACAATAATCATTTTGATTCCTTGGCTTAATTATCACAATACTATATGAGCTGGCAAAACAAGTAACCGATTCAACACGGCCAGCATGAGTATATTTAACATGGTGAATTGGTGCTGACAACTCCTGGGTACTATATACACCCGTAAATAACTTGACAAATTGTAAAGCTTCAGGTGTATGCGGAACAAGATAGCCAGGTATTTGCAAAATCAATAAATTAACCTTACCTTTATGGGCTTTAGAACCAGCATAAATATTAAGACTTAAAGGTTTATAACCATATTGAACCCAAGTCCAATTACCCAGAAACTCTGAATGCAGTGGTTTGCCAAATTTTTCCTGATAAAGATAAAAGGCTTGATCAATTCCTGGTACATCAACTGATTTTAAAAATGAATTAACGACAGGCTGATAATTCTGAATTTTTTGATAAGTTGCCATAGTTTCTGGTTGAGCAGATAAACCTGGTGAATCATCACCATTATCATCATTAAAGCCTGAATTTAAAGTAGATCCGTTATAAGAAAACTGTTGGTTAAAAGAACGAATATCTGGCATTTGACTTAAATTATTCGTGGCTTGATCATCGGTTAAAATGGTCGAATCAACCCGAGTATTTAACAAGGTTTGGGTACCAGCATCATTCACTTCACCAACTCGACACATTACTTTGCATTCAAGCCTAGGCCAAGCATTAACATCACTGGCTAAATCAAATGCGCTTGGTCCACGAAACTTTAAATAAGCAATTTGTTTCTGATTAAATTCATTACAATAACTTTGATGAGCAACAGTAACTTGCCCAGTTCGTGAATCGGCAAAACGAGCTTGAAATTTAATTGGTACATACGACAAGTTAACTGGACTTACATTACACAATCGAATCATAATCGTTGGATGATAACCACTTGAATCATATGACCACCAGGTAACAAAACCCGTGGCAACAATTTTCGGGACAAATGGCTTAGCTGGATCAGTTGAATTATTGGCCGATAATGCTTGATTTCCTTTATTAGGTGTTAAACCAGAATTATTATTAAATTGTGAACCATTGTCCAAGTCTTGATTTTGACTAGCTGGAAATGGAGTCTCATAACCATTTTGAGCTAAAAGTCGAGGTAGATACCAAACCTTTTTGGTCGAAATTGATTGAGCTTGACATTGTGTAGTAAAAAAATTTATAGTCAAATTTATCACAATAAAATCTAGTATATTTACTAGATAAAATGTAAGCAAAATGCATCGAATAAATTTCACTAATTAAAAATCTCAAAAATATTAATAACTTTAGCTTTATTATAAAACAATCCTAACATTTATTTAAATTATTTATAATTTGATATTTTCAATATTTAGCAATTTTTGTTTAGTAATTACACCGGCATATGCACTATAGTTTCCAAGATCGCAATTATACTTAATTACCCTATGACAAGGTATTAATAATACATAGTTATTCTTCGCCATAACACTGCCACAGGCTCGATAGGCTAATGGGAATCCGCTATTGAGAGCCAATCGTTTATAAGATATTGTCGAACCAGGTTTAACTAAACATAAATTATCAATAATTGACGATTTAAATAAACTCCAATTTGATTTATCAATACATGACAAATCAAAATTCTGTAAATCACCCATCAGATGATTTTTAATTTGTCGAGCTAATTTGGTTATAAAAGTCGGAATAGTTTGACTAAAATCTAAACAACTATTAAATTCAATTTCCCAAAGAGGATAAGCTAATTGAATTTTCTTTAATAGATCAACATTACTTAATGTCTTAATTTCCTGAAATTGGGTAAATCGAGTTGATAAAAGTAACTGTTGATTAAACGACAGTTCAAATAAACCTAAATGAGTCTCAATAAGTAAAAGCAAATAGCCAAACCCTTGACATTGCAAAAAATAATTCATAAATTTTTTAAAAAATTATAATCTTTTATGATAAACCAATAAATTTATTATAAGCTTAGAAATAGAAAATACTAATTAAAATTTATTACTTATTTATAAGTCTACAAGGTTAAACATATGGATAATTTTTTAAATACTTCTGCCCAAGAAACTATTTCCAGCGATAAGTTACTTACTTTTTTAAATACTCTTGCCTGGTGCAAACAGTCAAATGGCAACTTGGTTGTAGTTACTAAGGCCTGCCCTGAAATCATTGAAGCCTTAAATATTAAAAATGGTACTATTAAAGTTTACCCTCAACTTATGACTGTAAAAATCAATAAATCGTGGTTAAACCAAATGCAAGAAAAACTGGATAATGGCATGCCCACACCAGTTGTATTAATTTGGAAACAAGACAATCTGGAAATTTGCTATCGTAAACATAATAGTGATGATTTTCCTTATGATGCTTGGGCTAATCCAGGAACGAATAATAACGAACATGAAAGATTTATCATACCTAATACTTTTTTCGGAGCTACTTTTGCTAGTAATCAACAAACATTATTAAATCAAGCTAAAGCCTGTCCACCAGTTATTCCCTTATTTTAACCAGAATTTTATCCAGTTTTTTCTTCAATTGTTGTTTCATCTTTAGTATACAGTGCATCAAGCAAATAATGATATTTTTCAATAACTTTTTTGCGCTTTACTTTAAGTGTAGGCGTAAGATCGCCAGATTCAATGGTTAATTCATCGGTTAAAATGATAAACTTCTTGATTCTTTCAAAACTAGCTAATTCTCTATTTTTATTTTGAATAATTTTATCTATAGTATCAAACACTAAAGGATGATTACACAATTCCTTAATATCGGTTTGTTTGATACCAAGATCAATCGCTAATTTAGATAATTCATCATGATTTAACGTAATTAAAGCTGTTAAATATTTCTTAAAATCTCCATAAGCAATGACTTGATTAATTATTTTTTCATTTTTATATAAATTACTGATAAATTGTGGGGCAATATGCTTGCCACCAGATGTAATAATAATATCTTTTTTACGATCAATAATTTTTAAATATCCATCAGAATCCTGGGTAGCCAAATCTCCGGTTAAAAACCAACCATCCTTAAATACTGCCTGGGTTGATTCAGGATCCTTATAATAACCTTGAAAAACGCTATCACCTTTCACAATTAATTCGCCATCACTACTAAAATTAATTTCAATACCTGGCAATGGTTTTCCTACTGTACCAATTTTAAATATACCCGGGAAATTACAACTAATCGGAGCACAGGTTTCGGTCAAACCATAGCCTTCCATAATAGGTAAGCCAAGCACCTGAAAAAAAGTTTGAATTTCACTAGCTAATGGCGCAGCACCTGAAGTCATCATTCTAAGACGACCACCCAGTCGTTGGCGAATTTTTGAGTACACGAGCCTATCAGCAATTCTTAATTCGGTTTTATAAATATTATTAATTAATTTGGATTCATTTTTATAAGATTTAGCTTGATTGTAAGCTCTGGTACCAATAGCAATAGCCCATCTAACTAAATACCGCTGGGCTTGAGGCATTTTTCTGATTTCTGAATTTATATGTTGATATACTTTTTCATAAAATCGTGGTACAGCATTAATATAAGTAGGCTTAACCTCAAGCAAATTTTTTGCGACTTGATCCATTGATTCGGCATAAGCTAAAGGTACTTTAGCGCAAATTGCCAAAAATTGACCACCAACTCGTTCATAAACATGGGATAAAGGCAAAAAAGACAGAATCAAATCAGTTGGCTGAATATTAGCCACACTCATTATCATTTTACAGATAGAATCAATGTTTTTATGACTTATCATTACCCCTTTAGGATTACCGGTAGTACCAGACGTATAGATTATTGAGGCTAAATCTTCTCGATTTGGCCAATATTCTTGTAATTGAACAATAGTATGATTAGCTTCTACCATAATAATATTTTCATAGCTAAACACTGGATAAGGATAATTTGCCTGTAAATCAACATCTTTAGAATCTAGGACAATAACAAATTTAAGTAAAAGATCGCTAAGCGCCAATAACTTTTCCAATTGCCACTTATTTTCAACAATTATAGCTTGAGTTTGACTATGATTTAGCAAAAAGGCAATTTCCGAACTTGTATGGGTCGGATAAATTGGGACACAAACACCGTTAATACTTAGAATGCTTAAATCGGTAACCGTCCATTCAAAACGAGAATTAGCTAATATAGCAATACATTCAGATTGCTTTATCTGATGATCTAACAAAAAACCAGCTAACTTTAAAACATAATTGCCTAATTGCATCCATGAAATCGGCTGATATTGGCCAAATTTTTTAGATAATATAGCCGTCTTATCATTTTGACTTTCAACATTGTCCCAAAATGTTTTAACAATGGTTTCCCGACTCATTTATTAGAACCTCATTTTCAAGATATTTTCTCAACTTGATTAAACAGCCAATTAACATAAGCTTCATTAATATTATCCATTTTAAAACTAATTATCTCAGGAATTTCATAGCTATGAAGCTGGTTTACACTTTTAACAATAGCTTCATAATGTTCATGGGTAGTTTTGACTAGCATTAAAGCTTCGGAATCGCTAACAAAATTGTCATTAAAAATAAAGTATGATTTTATTTTTTTGATTATTTGAACACAAGCTGCTAAGCGGTTATTTATTAGTGATTTACCAATTTTTTTGGCTTCTTTATTATTTTTACAGCTAATTATAATTATTATGGGATAATGTATTGAAGAATTCATTTAGGCTTCCTTTGCTAATTCTTGACCTACATCATTAATAAAATTACTTAAACTATTAATTAAATTAGTAAATAAATCTGCTTGTAATTTTGGCATCCGGTAACGTTTATGTAATTTTATCACTATTGTATTAACATTTAATTCCTTAGTTAAAAAATTGTTGATGGGTACTATGCTTTCATCTATATCTTCAATTAAAATATTGTTTTCGATATTGGACAAAGTATTTTTTAAATGCGTCAAATACTTATTGGGTTTATTATTAATTAAACTGCTACTAATTGTTATACGTTGAATTTCCTGCCAAGAGGATCCTGCTAAAATTAAAACCAGACCAATTTTACCAGTCTTAATAATATCAGCTAAGGAACGATTAAAAGGAGTATTTTGATATGCCGCGGGATCGGCTGCTAGGCAAAAATTAGAATTAAAACTATAGGCTCTAGTCAAACGATGTAAAACATAGGCTATAGACCCCGTAAAAGTATCAGGTTCCATAAATTGACCATTTTTAAAAAATCCCGTAGCATGTGGACTTAAAACTAAAACGGGTATATCACCACCAAAAAACTTATAATCAGCTTGCCCAATCGGCGGAAATTGTTCATATCGCTCACTTAATTGGGCTTCAAAACGTAACGCCCAATTAATGGGATTGGTATAAGTTCGTTTATCAATAATATAATCTAAAGCCGAATCAATATTACCAAAACAAGCCTTAGAATGAGCTAGAATCCAAGGACTAAATGGTGATGGGCCCACAACCGTAACCATTTTACCTTTATTATAGGCATAAAAAATTTCCATAGCGGTGCCATAACTAGACAAATTGATATTGGCCAATAAAGCATCAGACTGGTCAATTAAATCTAGGGCACGTACGACGCGGGGATCCTTATCGGATTCAGTTTCATTGATATTAGCTGGATCCATTGCCGCAAAGCTAATTTCAATGGGATTAATAACCGATAAACCATAACTTCCTAACCGGGAAACAGCCTGACATCGCCAATCATAGTTAGGATCCAGACCAATTATTTCCGGTGAATCGTAACTACTTCCAGCTAAATAAATACTTGATAACATTTTTAACGATTAGACGAGGTTAAACTTTTCCTACAATAACTTTATACCACATTTAAAACTTTTCAAAAAATGCTCTAAAATTATATATAAATTCAGATAAATTTATTTATTTTATAATTATTCTTCCAGGATGAAAACAATGTTTAAAATTAAGTTTCGCATTATTAGTTTGTGTTTACTGTTAATTTTAACCTACTTTTCACAAACCAGCTTAACTTTTAGTCAACAATTAAGTCAAACAATTAAGCCTAACGCAATTAATCAAGCGACAAAATTCTTTGATATCTTTAATTTTTTCAAACCTTCTCCAGTTCAAAATCAACAAAAATCATCAACTGGTCTTGTCGATATTTACCAGGCACAAAAAGACCATCTAAAACATGTCGAAGTTATCGTCAAAGCTAAAGTTTATAAAATGCTTAGTTATGATCTTTATGGTTTGCCTCATGAACGATTTTTAATTAAATTAAACAATAATTCAACGGTGCTTATTGCTCACGATCTAAAAATGGCTCCTTGTGTACCTCTTAAGGCTAACGATGACGTCACGATTAAAGGTGAATATATCTGGAACAATTTAGGTGGCGTAATTCACTGGACGCACCATACAGATACCGCCTTTCATGTAGGTGGATATATATTATTTAACAATAAAACATATCAATAATTTCAAAAATAATTCACTAATGTAAAAAACAATTTACAAGCCTATTAAAGACTGAATAAGTTTAGGGGTTAATATCCATTTTAAAGTTCCTGGTGTAGTTGGGGGGATATCATAAATATCAATTCGACACACAGATGCTTTTTTAAAACTAATGTTTAATTTATCATTAGCCCACAATAAATGACTGGCTAATAGGCTTAAACTAGGCTCATGGCCAACCAAAAAAATTTCCTCAAACGGGGAATGAGCTTTTAAATCTTTGTACAAATCACTAAAACTATAACCCGGAGCTAAACTTTGAATAATATTTATATTTTGATGATGATTAAAAGTATTAGCAATTATTTCTGCAGTCTGTCTGGCTCGAATTAGCGGACTTGAAAAAATATGACAAGGCCTAATTTTAAGTTTAACTAAACCTTTGCTGACTTCTTTTAACTGTTCCTTACCTTCTTTAGTTAACTGCCTTTGACTATCTTCAGCTATACCAGATTCATGAAGATCGTGAGCAATACCATGGCGAATAAGATATAAATTCATAATTTGTTTAAATTAAGCAGTAGAAGTAGTTAATATTGTAATAATTTTAACCGATATATAGTATCAACGCATACTATTAAAAATTTTTAATTAAATTTAATTAATATATTATCGGGTAATTTAATTTAAAATTTAACTATTATAGATTAATTATTCCTTTTTAGTATTGTAAATTAGGTTTTCATTTTATGGGTTCTAAACCAAGAATTTTAGGCTTAGATGTAGGTGATAAGCGTATAGGCGTAGCAATTTCCGATCCCCTTGGCATTACGGCCTCGGGATTAGAAACCATAAACCGGCGCAATTCAGATTATGACTTACAGACAATTAAAGATATTATTGACCGCCATAGCATTGTCGAAATTGTAATTGGTTTACCACTTAATATGAATGGCAGTATTGGTGATCAAGCAATTCGAACGCAATCATTTGGTAAAAGGCTAGCCCAATATACTAATTTGCCGGTAATCTATGAAGATGAGCGATTATCTACGGTTTCAGCAATTCGAACCCTGGTAGCAGTGGGGAAAAAATCTGGTCGCAATAAAGGCTTAAAAGATAAAGTGGCCGCTGCCATAATTTTACAAAAATTCCTTGATAAGAATTCACCACAAACTGGTGCTTAATTGTTTTATGTTACAACGGCGTAAATCATTTAAAGTAAAAGTTGGCAATGTTATAATTGGTGGCGGGCAACCAATAGTTGTTCAGTCAATGACTAATACTGATACCAGCGATAGTCTAGCTACAGCTAAACAAATTATTGAATTATATAATGCTGGCGCCCAAATCGTCAGAATTACCGTAAACAATGAAGAATCAGCTGCCAGCGTCCCACAAATCTGTGCTTACTTAACTAAGCAAAATTTAGACATTCCCATCGTTGGTGATTTTCACTACAATGGTCATATTTTATTAAAGAAATATTCCGAAATGGCTCGATTATTAGCTAAGTATCGTATCAATCCAGGAAATGTAGGCAGGCACGATAAACATGATGAAAATTTTCAAAGTCTGATTGAAACTGCTATTTTACACGACAAGCCCGTAAGAATTGGCGTTAACTGGGGATCATTAGACCCAGACTTATTAAAAAAATTAATGGATGAAAACAGTAAATTAACAGAACCTAAAGATTCATCAACAGTGCTTAAAGACGCATTAATTAAAAGCGCACTTATGAGTGCTGAATTAGCTGTTAAACTTGGTCTTAGGCAAGATAAAATTATTATTAGTACTAAAGTGTCCCGGGTGAATGATTTAATTGATGTGTATGAAAAACTAGCCCTAAACTGTAACTACCCTCTTCATGTAGGCTTGACCGAAGCAGGAATGGGCAGTAAAGGTATCGTAACCTCAAGTGTTGCTTTAGGAATTTTATTAAATCAAGGTATTGGTGACACGATAAGAGTTTCATTGACACCTGAACCTAATGAATCAAGAACCAAAGAAGTTGAAATCTGTCGTCAAATATTACAGGCTTTAAACTTAAAAATTACCGATCCAGAAATAGTTTCTTGTCCTGGTTGTGGCCGAACTACCAGCACCTATTTTCAAGAATTAACCAAAGATATTACCAATCACCTTAACCGTAATCGATCCAACTGGATGCAATCTTATCCAGGCTATGAAGATTTAAAAATAGCGGTGATGGGCTGTATTGTAAATGGGCCAGGCGAATCCAAACACGCTGATATAGGGATATCTTTGCCTGGAACCAATGAAGAACCCAAGGCACCAGTATTTATTGATGGTAAACATGTAACAACCCTAAGTGGCGATAATTTAACCAATGATTTTATTCAACTTATTAATGAATATATTAGTAATAAATATAGTCAGTGATAATTAACCATAGTAAAAATTTCGCTCAAATCACCAATAAATCATCAAAAAAACGGATCAACGATAAAGGTCATTAAATTTGAATAATAATTTAAGTGATGGAAGAAAGTTAAAACTAATTGCCTTAATAGGTCTATCCGGATCCGGAAAAACCTCGGTAGGTCAACAATTATCGCAAAGTATTAAACTAAATTTTATTGATACTGATAAATTAATTGAAGAAAAAGAAAAAAAAATTATACCGGAAATTTTTTTAAATCATGGTGAAAAATATTTTCGACAATTAGAAACTCAGGTTTTAGCAGAAATTAGTCTTAATCCTAATTTTTTAATTGTGGCAACTGGAGCTGGTTTACCATGTTATAATAATAATTTTGACAAATTAGCTAAATGCAGTTATCTTATTTATTTAAAAACCAATATTGATACTTTAATTAAAAGATTAACCGGTGATGGCATTGCCAATAGACCTCTGTTATCTAATAAAACGCCTGAGTCACTAAATTCTATTTTGTTACAAATGCTTGAAGAAAGAGAAAAGTTTTATAGTCAGGCAGATATAATTATTGATACTGACAAGTTATCTTTAGCTGACATTGCCTTTAATATACAGAGAAAATTTTTAGCCGATGTTATTTGGTATTAATGTTCACTAATCCGAGTTTTTTCCCTTAATCTAAAGAACATCATAATTATAATTAAGTCGATCCTTCAAAATTGTCTTAGCTTTAATTTTAACTAAATCAATTAAATTATCAACAATTATTGGTTTGTCAATACTATTATCAACAGTCATTACTTGATTTAGCCTTGAATAATTAGTTTCTAATTCGTTTAATTTAAAAACCAAATCATTAAAAGCCTTGTTAAAATCATAATTAAAATTACTGGCCTGAATAATTAAAAATTTCCAGCCTAACCGTTGCAAAATAAACTGTTTTTCTAATTCATTCGTAAATTTTTCCTGAATGAAAACTTCATCACCATCAATTTGCAAGGCAATTCTTACATTTTTAAGCTCAACAACTAAATCAATTTCAAAGTAGCCAACCATATATTTGGCAATAACTTTAAAGCCTGAAGCTAATAATTGATCATAGATTTTTTTAGCTAAATTATTAACCTCATTGGTGGGTTTGATAAAATCATAACTATAAACATGATTTAATAACATAGATCGTAAATCACCACTTTTTAAATCTAAATTAGGATCTAAACTGTGAACAACCCATAACTGCTCACTAGCCCGACTAGCGGCTACATTATAACGCTGTTTAAAGGATGATTGATCTTTTATTCGTAACTGACTAGATTGAGGAATATCCACCATCGACAACATAATCACATCACGTTCATCACCTTGAAATATAGCTGAATTCCCACACAATATTTTTCTTGTTTCATATTCAGTTGGTGGCATAAAGTTACGTAATAATTTTTCAATTTTATTAGTTTGTTCACTACCCAATAATGAAATCACGCCAAAAGTTTTGTCATTATAATGCTCAAGTTCAAGGCAGGCTAAAATCAAGGCTGTAATAGTATAGCACTCAGCAATATTTACATTATCACCGGTCAATTCACTATCCGTAGTTAAAACTCTAATTCCAACCAATGGTGGCTTTATATTAACCAAACTGGAATCTTTAAGTGGTTTAATTTTCCCTTCATAACATAAATTATTACTAAATTCAATAATTTCCGGCAGACAACGGAAATGCTCTTTTAGACATAATGATACAGGAAAAGATTGTCTAGCTATATCATATACTGATGTTTTACCATCGTATAAAACTTTATTAGGAATTTCATCCAAATAAGTATCAATTAGGCGGTTCAATGAATCTACTTCCTGGCCAATCGCCGAAGGACTAATTTGTTCGTGGTCACCAACAATAATACAATATTTAGACATGTATAAACTTATTAAGGCATTTAAATCACTTTGACTGGCTTCATCAATTATTAATACATCAAATTTAGTATTAACAACATCAAAAGTTTCCGGAATTCGCGCCATGGGCATAATCCAAACGGGAACGGCTTCTTTACACTTAGTTAACAAGCGATTAGCTTCACTGCGTAATTGGGCTACACGTTTACCATAGCCTTTGCCAATTTTACGGGTTATATCATACCAGCCTATTAATGACTGTCTTTGTTCCGCTGATATATTTTTGACAATATAGGACCAAGTCTTAAGTTCGACCAATTTTTCAGTAGTAATAGCTAATTGTTCTTGATACTTAACTAAATTATCCTGGAGTAAATTAATATCATTTTTAGCAAGGTTATTAAATTCTTTATTTAACACACTCCAATTATAAGCTCCTGCAAAATCTAACTGTGAGGCATCACCTTGAAATTTACGTTCTTCAATGTGTTTGGCAAAATCTGGTGCCCATTTATGTAATTTACTGATTAAATTTTTGCGTTTTAAAAACTTATCCTGAAGTTTTAAAACCTCAGCAATTTTATGATAAGCTAATTGATATTCATTAGCCTCAAAGTTATCAATAGCTAAAATTAAATTATTTATATAAACAGATGAAGTAGTGTCAAATAAGTCAAACAGCTTATCCTTTGTATTAATAATATTAAATTTTAATTTATCTAACTTAAGCTGATTAACCAGATTATTTAAACCTGATAATATAACATGCTTTAAATTATCACTTAATTGAGTCAGAATTTCATTAGGATTTAAATTCGAATTTAAATCAATTTCTGGAAAATTAAGACCTAAGTGATTTATATCCATTAGAATAGGCTCATATAAAGAGTTTTGCCAACCCAAATTAAATTTAATATTTTGCGTAAAATCGATTAATGACTCTTCATTAAAATTATCCGGTTGGTTTTTAATATTATGAGCTGCAATTAACCGATTAAACCAACTTATGAGATTATCTCGTTTAAT
>DAHXLC010000224.1 GCA_027371815.1 Candidatus Melainabacteria bacterium
AAACTCCAGCTGAAATTTATTTAAAAAAATAAGCTTCAGCTAAATAAAAATGAATTAGCAAATATATGATTTATATTTTTTATGGTATGCTTTTAAACCATTACTTGCAGAACAAGAGGAAAGTTGTCTAAAAAACAGGAGCCACTTCAATGTATAAAACACCTGAACAAAATAATAATCGAAAAATGCAGCTTTATGCTCACACGCTTAAAAAAGGTTTGCAGAATGGTTTAAGCAATTTTTTTGGCAGAGCAGTTAGAGTTGCTTTGATATATTCAATTAACAAACAATCTAGTGATAGTTTTTTTGTATATGATACTACAAAATTACTAGATAATTGTAAGGCTAATATTTGGTCTTATTTTCACCCGGATTTATCAATTGCATCCCAAACGAATGATAAAAGAACTATTGATTCCTCAACATTACAACCAATCATAAATAATGATCTGTTATATTATTGTGATCAAAATGAACAACTATATTATCAAGCATGGTTCATTGAAAAAATCAGTGAAAGTTCCCCACAAAGCATAGTTAAACAATGGACAAATTTCGCTCAAGCGCTTTTTCGGAACTTATCTCAAGAAAATACTCTTCAATTTTATGGTGTTGGTGAAAGGGTAATTGAACATTCAGCCTATGATGTAATTCGTGAGGTTATTATTACTGAACTGGCCAGAACTTACCCACAACATTTAGTTGAAAAAATTTTAAATTCACTACTTGAAATTGCCAGCGTAAAAGAAGAAGGAAAAGCTTGTAATGGTATTCTTGCATTTGAGTTAACAAAACCACAGTGTCAAGATCAGTTAAACATTTTATTAACAACTCCAATTAATATTAAAAATTATAAACATATAAGAAAACTTTTGACTTTATCTAGCGATAACAATTATCTTGTAGCTGTAACTATTCAAACAAGTGGAGTAGAAGTAATAGGCTTATTTAATAAAATAAATATTAAAGACGATTTTTTAAGAATTGAATTTAAAGATGGAAACAGCACCTTATATCTGAAAGGCATGGCACTATGTAGGATTATTAATGGTCATTTTAAAGCAATAGAAGATAGCCTGCCAATTGAGTTTAATAAATATTTATCTAAATTTGTTAATAATGCAATAAATCCGGAACTTCAAAATTTTCTTAACAAACTAATCCCAAAAGCCAGAATTGAAAAATTTGGCTGTACTTTGATTATTGATTTTGGCGATGTTCAAAATAGAGGTTTAAGCGGGCATATTTTAGAACAACCAATCTCAATAAATAACGAAAATTTTGACACCATTAAAAATATGTGTAAAATTGATGGCGCTATTCATATTGATAGTAAAGAATATTCAATTCTAGCTTTTAGCTGTTTGCTTGATGGGTACAAAGTTGACAACGAAAATCTTGCTCGAGGTGCTAGATATAATTCAGCTTTACGTTATTCCAAGAAAGCAGAAGATATTTTGGTAGTTGTTGTATCTGAGGATGGACCAGTTTCAATATTTCGAGATGGTGATGAGTTGTTTAAACTTGAAAAATATATCGAAGATTGTCAAGCTAGTTGTAATGATCTAACACTCAAAAATTGGTATAAAAATTCGTAAACATTTATTTTTAATGGAATAAGTTTGGCAAAATGAATGCAAAAGAAGCGATATACAATGGTTAACAGTTTGTTTTTTAAGTAGCTCCCACAATTTAAAAATTTAATAATAAATCAACCAAGAAATTGTGAGCTTCCCCCCAAAAAGTGGACACAAACACATCAATAGTCTTAATAGTGAAAGAAAAAGCTGAACCAATGAGCTTTTAAGTAAACTTAACGGGATTTACATTAAGTCTAAAGGTCGTTATGGTGAGCCAAGGATATACCAGAAACTAAAAAGTGAAAGAATTAAATGCAAACATAAAACCGTTAAAAAGCTAATGTCAAAGAACCATATAATAGCTATATTTAAGCGCAATGGCAAAATCTGTTCTTTATTACACTCAGATATGGGTGTTCAATATGCTAGTGACGCATTTAGAATTGCTTTAAAGCCTTATAAAAAAACACTGCAAGCAAAGTATGAGCTGACAAGGCAATGCTCACGATAATTCACCAGCGAAAAGTTTTTTCAGCTCTTTAAAAAACGAATTAATCTATTTAGATAAATTTAAAACAAATGAGGAAGGCAAATTGAATATCATTTGTATATATTAAATTATACCTACAATTTAAATATATACAATATTAAAAATAATTAATTAAGCTCTTTGCCTCTTAATTACGTCTCTATATTTATAGGCTTATTGAGGTTAAACATTATGGATGATTTTGAACGTAAAATAACCGAAGCAATTTTTTTGGACACACTTTTAGAAATAATTAAATCACCAAGTTTTGAATATATATTTGGGTTTAAAATTGAACCTGGTTCAATTATGTTAGCTGATACCACATTTAAACGAATAATTGAAAGACGTATTGACTTTGGTATTATTCCTAAGAAAGAAAAAAATTAGGCGAGGCCTTAACATTTGCTGGTTTACGAAAAGATGGTAATATATTAGTAGATAAACTAAATGAGGATATGGCTATGTCAATTGATATTGATGATGTAAAAGATAGTTATTTGTTTAACCTCAATAAGCCTATAAATATAGAGACGTAATTAAGAAGCAAAGAGCTTAAT
>DAHXLC010000259.1 GCA_027371815.1 Candidatus Melainabacteria bacterium
TGTTGATAAAAGTTTTTTCTGCAAAGCCAAATCTTTGCTTAATTTTATATCTTTAGATTTGTTGTCTTGCAACTCTTCACTTACATCTAAATTAATGCAGCGAAAATAAAGCTGAACCAAATTAACATTAATTTCAAGAGGTTTTATCAACTGATATAATTTTACTTCTTCATAATCATCCGTTCTAACCGATCCTGAACTAGGATAATATACATATTGCCATACTTCACCGTGACTATCTAATTGATAACCCCAAACACTTTCAACCTCACTCTTATAACGAATTTGTCCAGTCGCTGTAAAATCCACTTGTGATTCCCGTTTAAAAGTTCCACTGCGCCATTTAGGAATCCAAAACCAATTTTCACCAATTTTTACCTGACGTATCAAATTTTCCTTGTCAAACTTTTGACCAATATTAAACTGTTTAGCAAGTGGATCTAATTTTTCAGAATGTTGGACATGCCCTTTTAAAATATTATGATAATCCAGTTGTGGTTCAATCTTTTTTAAATTTACATTTTCTGCATAAGCCTTTACCATAAACCTTACCGTTAAAACTATAAGTAAAATCAAAAGTACTTTTAAACTTATATTAATTTGTTTATTTAGTAAGTGATTTACTTTCAATTTTGCTTATTTTTTTATATATTCTTTTAAGGCTAATTGGCTTAAATTATAAAATCGCGACCCTGGTTTTATTTTTTGCAACTCTTTTATCGCTTCATTATTATCTTTTTCATCATCTAGTTTTTCAATTGCATCGAAATATAAGGCTTTATTATACAAGTCTTCCATATCAGTTCCAGGAACTGTAAAAAAGTCTATAATCGGAACGCCTTTTAAAATATTGATGGCGGCTTTATAGTTATGCTGATTAATATTTTGCATAGCCGTATGTGAGATATATGTCTTAATTAAACTGGATGTAAACCCTCCAGCCGCAATTAATAAGCCTAAAGCCAAAACAAAATCAATAATAAATGGTTCTTTAAAACAAAAACCATCTGACTGACTTAAACCTTGCGTTGTTGATAAAAGTTTTTTCTGCAAAGCCAAATCTTTGCTTAATTTTATATCTTTAGATTTGTTGTCTTGCAACTCTTCACTCACGAGACTATCCTTAATATTTAAAATAAAGCTTTTACTCTTAATGTTCTATTACCCATTATTTTTTTTTATTCTCTGGATTTAAACCTTTCTTTGCAAATCTTGAAAAATATTAATATTTTGACCGATTATTTTATTGGGTTTCCGAAATTTCCAGACTAGCCTCTAACTGATAACTTATTACGATACGTCGATCTTCCCCTTCACCTTGTGAGCTTGATTTAACTTCAGGAAAATTTAAAGATAAAAACTGATGAATTATCCGTCTTTCATAAGGACTCATCGGCATAAGTTCAACACTTTCAGCATCACCGTTAATAACTGAAATCGCTGATGTTTTAGCTAATTCTTCAAGGTTTTCCTTTCGTCGCGATTTATAATCCAAAATATCTACCATAAAAGATCTTTGTTCAATATTATTAGCTTTACACATTTGGCGTACGATAAATTGTAAAGCTTCTAAAGTCTGACCTTTTCGCCCAATTAACCATCTGGCATCTGACCGTTTACAATCAATTCGATAACAAACTGTTTCATCTTCTAATTCTTCTTCATTAATACTTGCTTCAATGTCTAAAATAGCCAATATTTTTTCTAAAAAGGTTTTGGCGTTTTCATCAAATATATTCATATTCATTTTTTCGTATTTTTCTTCCTTTTTTCGGTTACTTCTTTTGAATTTGGTTCAATTTGAGCGTTTTCAATTGAACCAATATTTATTGTGTTACCGGTCTCCAACACAACCTGACTAGTTTTTTTTTGATCCTCTTGAGCAAGTAGTTTTTGAACAATATAAGACTGCATGGTTTGCATTACATTAGAAATTACCATATAGATAAATACACCAGCTGGTATAGGAATAAATAAAAACATTACAGTCATGGCAATTGGCATAGTTTTCATGGTTTGCTGCTGAATAATTTGAGCTTCATCCATTTCTTCATTGGGCTTTTTAACACTTTGAACAACTGTAAATTTTTGCGACAAATACATTGTTGCCCCAAACAAAACAACCATAATTATTACATCAAAATTTTCTGGTTTAAATACTTCCATGCCACTAACTACTTTACCCAAGCCATGGATAAAACCAAATGAATCGTTTTTAGCAATTCCTGGGACTTTAGCCTCAACCATAAATTCGCCAATATGCTTAAATGTAGCTTCGCCATTTGCATTAACTTCAATATCATTGTTTAATTGCTTATCTTTGGCAGTCCCTTTCCAAATAACATCAAAGCCTGGTGGTAAGACACCAGATGCAGCACGCACGCCAAATTTTACCGAACTTCCTTGCGTAACAGTGGAATCACCTGGAAAAACAACAATTTTGCAAATCTGTCCATTGGTTGAAATATAATTACAATTAGCCGAAGAAGCTTCTTCATGAGTTGTTAATGCTTTATTGGCACTTTCAATAACTTTTACTTTTACTGGAATTACTTTATCGGCAAACGGTGGACCAGAAAATGTCGCATACAAAGCAATAAATACCGGGATTTGGATTAGCAAGGGTAAACAACCACCCATAGGATTTACCTTATTTTCTTTATAAAACTCCATTATTTTAGACTGAAGAATTTCTGGTTTATCTTTATATCGATCCTGTAATTCTTTTAATTTTGGCTGTAATTTGGACATTTTTTGCATTGATGTAGTTGACTGTGACACTAATGGCCATAAAATCAACCTTACCGCAACTGTTAACAATACAATTGCCATACCATAACTATGCGTTAACTTGGCAAAATATTGTAACGACAAAATCATCAAAGAATTTATAAAGTCCACGGTTTTTTCCTTTTTTACTAAATAACTCGACTTTCCTTATCTACTAAATCTATTCCACCAAGGTGAAATGGATTACATTTTAATAATCGCTGCACCGACTTGACAACGCCAATACCGACACCGTACTTTTCAATAGCTTGATAAGCATAATTTGAACAAGATGGATAAAAACGACAACAAGGTTGTCTAAACCTTTTAGTTAACTGATAAATTTTAATTGTAAACAAAATTATATGCTTGATCTTCATCTTTTAGGTTAATATTTTTCTTTAGCTAATTTTACTGTATTAATTAATGCTTGTTTTAATTCAGTAAAGCTTATGTCTTTTAAATCCTTAATTATTATAAAAACCATAGCGTACCATTTACTTAAACTTTGGCTAAATTCAACGTTTTCTTGAATTAACACCCTTACTGCTTCGCGAATTTTTCTTTTCGATTTATTACGAAGACAAGCTTTTTTTACTATTTTTTTGGAAATAACAAATCCAATTAAAGGGTTTAGGGGATTTTGGCTTAAACTCAATTTATCTTTAAATCTTGGCAGCACCTGCAAGGTAAATTGATCATTTCTAATTATTAGTCTTCGCGAATAGACCTTTTGAAACAATCCTCGTTTTTTTAATCTAAATTGTACAGGAAGCAATTAGCTATTTAAACAGTTAATCTGTATCTCCCTTTAGCACGTCTAGCTTTTAATACTCGTCTTCCTGCTGGTGTAGACATTCTTTTCAAAAAACCACTGCCACGTTTTACTTTCCGCAAAGAGCCTCTTAAAGTACGTTTCATCTCTATACTCCTAATGTATACATTTGATATTTATAATCTATTAGATTTAAATATCTATGCTATCATTTAAATGCTAATTTCGAAACAAAAATGAAAAATTTTGTTAATATTTAGTATATATATCTTAGCTTTTTTTCAGTACTTTATTGATACTGGGCTAGATAATATTGATAAATTTTTATACAGCCATTTTTTAACAACTTTAATTTAATTTAATAAACATATTTTTTTATATCACCTGTTTTCTATTTTCTATGGATTCCAACAATTCTGATGATGTTCGCTTAATTCCTAGTCCTAAAGAAATTTGGGAATTAAGTAAAGATATTCTTATAAAAAAACTCTCCACGCCAGTTTTTGAAACCTGGATAAAACCAGCACAAATTATTGAAATAACTGCTGACGAAGTTATTATTGGTGTCAACAATGAATTTATGCGTTCTATGCTAGCAAATTATAAAAACATCATAGCTGATTCGCTTAATTTAATTTTAAAACATCCAGTAAATTTAAAAATTATTGTCGATTCAAATATCGTTAACCAAGAATATTCTGCCACTATATCTAGTATCAGTTATAGCAATGACAATAAAAACACTTCTCCCCAACAATATAATCAAAAAAAATCCTCATACAATTATCAAATCGCTAATTTAAATGAAAAAAACACTTTCATCAACTTTGTCGTGGGTTCGAATAATCAATTTTGTCATAGTGCAGCCATAGCTGTTGCTCAAAAGCCAGGCCAAGCCTATAATCCATTTTTTATCTATGGTGGTGTTGGTTTAGGAAAAACGCATTTAATGCATGCTATAGGTCATGAAATTTTAAATCATTCCAATTCACTTAATGTAAAATACATTTCTTGTGAACGCTTCACTAATGATATGGTTACATCTATTCGTGATGATCGAATGGTTGATTTTCGTAAACGCTACCGTCAAATTGATGTTTTACTTATTGATGATATTCAATTTATTCAGGGAAAAGAATCTACTCAGGAAGAATTTTTTCATACTTTTAACGCCCTTAGAGAAAGTGGTAAACAAATTGTTATTTCATCTGACAGATTACCAAAAGCTATTCCTCTTTTAGAAGAACGATTGCGCAGCCGCTTTGAATGGGGTTTAATTGCTGATATACAACCAGCGGATCTTGAAACTCGTGTAGCGATACTTATGAAAAAATGTGAATCAGAAGGTTTAGATTTATCTAGTGATATCCTTTTATATCTAGCTAATATATATACGGTCAATATAAGGGAATTAGAAGGTGCTCTAACGCGCATTAGAGCTTTTTCACAATTAACTAAAGAACCAATTACTATAGAAAATTTAGCTAATAAAATTTTAACC
The DNA here is from genome assembly GCA_027371815.1 of Candidatus Melainabacteria bacterium. Taxonomy (GTDB): domain Bacteria; phylum Cyanobacteriota; class Vampirovibrionia; order Obscuribacterales; family JAKAZS01; genus JAKAZS01. Next base: position 5,046 of record DAHXLC010000259.1, read on the forward strand.
CAGAATAATAGTCAAACCAAAAAAATTATAACTATTGAAAAAATCATAAACGCTGTAGCCAAAACTTATAAAGTAGAGCCAGCAGAACTTATTTCAAGTAGGCGATCAGCTGATATTACCTTACCACGCCATATTTGCATGTATTTAGCTCACGATCTAATGAATTTAAGCTTTTCACGAATTGGTGAAGAATTTGGCAATAGAAAACATAGTTCTATTGTATATGCACATAGTCGAATCAAAGAAGCCATCACAAAAGATTCGCAATTAAATTTTTTTATCAAGCAAATCATTGATAAAATCAACACTTAGGGTTTTGTCTAAAACCAGAAGAAAAGCTGTTTTAAAAAAGTGAATAGTCTGTTTATAAAGAATTTTTTTTTCAAGTTTTCTAAACTTATTATTAATTTATCTACAGGTTTTTAACACCTTATATTGTCTACTCGTTTGACTTTTACCTACTTTTCTACAAAAAAAAACCTTCCCCTACTATTACTATTTATAAATATTATTTTTAAAAAGAAAAATTAAAAAAATAATAAAAACAAATTTGCTCTTTTAGGGTAGAATTAATTTATTGCTAACATAGGGGTTAAATTATGCATTTTGCAGTTCAAAAAGATGTTTTACTTAAATTACTAAAAGATGTTTCAGGTATATTACCGGTAAAAGCTACTCAAACCATATTAACCTCAATATTATTTGAAGTTTTTGATAATAAAGTATTTATTAAAGCAACCGATATGGAAATGTATATTGAAACAAATGCTCCAGTTATTGAATATGAAAATGGTAATGTAGCAATTCCTGGAAAAAAATTAATAGAATTAATTAGTAAATTACCAAGTGATTTAATTACCTTTAAAACCAATTCAGAAAATACTGAAGTTGCAATTACCTGTAAAAAAAGTAAATTTTCCATTATTGCTTTAAATCCAAGTCAATTTCCGCAGAAAAAATTTAATAGTGAAAAACAAGGATTTTTTGTTCCTTTAAATACTTTTGTAAAAGGAATTAATCAAACAAGTTTTGCCATAACTGGATCGGATATGACAAGTGTTTTAAGTGGTTTATATATTTCTATAAAAGATAATGTTTTAGAATTTGCTGGAACTGATGCTTCGCGCATAACTTATAAAAAAAACAATTTGTTGGTTTCAGTTGAAAATAACAAAATTAAACAAGAAGATAATGATGCTAATGTGATGGTATTAGAAAAAATACCTAGTTTAGAAGTTATTTTGCCGATTAAAGCTTGTATGGAAGTTTTAAGGCTTTTTGCTTATAAATTATTAAATAAAGATTTAAGTAAAGCAGGAAGTGAAAATTTAGATGGTCTTGAAGAAATTAAATTAACTCAAGATAATGAAGAGTTAACGCTACAAACAAAAGATGTATCTTTTTCAACAAAACTTGTTTGATTAATTCCTTTTACAAAAGTATTTAAAGGAACAAAAAATCCTTGT
>DAHXLC010000284.1 GCA_027371815.1 Candidatus Melainabacteria bacterium
GGTAACGCATGATGGATTTACTTATCCTAAAACTTATCAAGAAATGCGTAAATATTACTTTTCACCAAAGTATACCAAGCTTTCGCATACAGTGTTAAAGTATAAACCCTCACGACTCAAAATCACGCAGTCTCCTTGCCCCGTTCCTGAACATATGGCTGCAGCCCCATATTTAAGATCATTTCGTTGCATATGGTATGCTAAAGTCAATAAAATTCTGGCTCCACTAGCTCCGACCGGATGGCCAAGAGCTACTGCACCGCCATTTGAGTCGTGAGGGTTTATAATTATTAACGGTTTATTCTTTTAGGTTAAAGTTAAATTGAGCAGGTGTTAGTGGCAAATAGATTTGATTGTATAACTGTTGTTAGTTTTAAAGATGCGTAAAGTTGAATTAAAATGGTTTTAGTGGCAAGTAGAGGGTAATAGGATAATGATAAAAAAAATCAAATTAATTCTTGTTTTAAGCTTTTGGCTTTGCGCAAATTTGTTTGAATTAAACTTTGTTTTAGCTTATGACCTTAATCAAGAACGCAAAAAAGTAGATTTGTTAAACTTTCATATTGTTCACCCCTATTTATTCAGAGGTGGTGAACCTAGTGATAAAGGTCTGGAAATTTTAAAAGTTAAAGGCGTGACTACGATAATTGACTTAAGACATAATGACAAAGCCGTTAAGGCTGAACAAATTGCAGTTAATAATCTGGGGATGCAATTTATAAATTTACCGATGTCGGATAAGGCTCCAACTAAAGAGCAAGTTAAAACATTTATTGCCACTGTGGAAAAGGCTAAAACTAATCAGCAAATTGTCTACGTTCACTGTGCTCATGGCTCGGATCGAACTGGCTGTATGGTTGGAATTTGGCGGGTAACGCATGATGGATTTACTTATCCTAAAACTTATCAAGAAATGCGTAAATATTACTTTTCACCAAAGTATACCAAGCTTTCGCATACAGTGTTAAAGTATAGTAAGAATTAATTTTTTCTTGATCATTAATTTGGTTATTATAATTTTAACAGCAATACTCAATAAATGTATTTCTTAAAGATTTTATTGATTAAATTCAATTTTGCCTAGTTGTCAATAAAACAATTTTACTTTATAATAATAAATGAAAACTTAAATTCTAAGGTTTAATTTATAAACAGTCAGGGAATATTTAAAATATATTCAGTTAAAAATATCTAATTTTAAATTTTTGAATTTAATGGAACTTATTTAATACTTTAACAATCTATTATATTAAATGAATTTTCAATCAAAACTCAAAAATAGATTATTGAAACATTAGAGATTAGGAGGTAATTCACAAAAATGAGCAAGCGTAATCGGTTATTTTTATTTTCGTTAGCTGGTGGAATTTTATCAGTATCTTTATTTGCCACATCCAGTATGGCAAGTGGACCTCTCGTATTAAGTCCATCAATTTCAACGGCACCTAAAGTTATGACTAGCACTAGCGTTAGCCAAAGCAATTATTATGCCAAAATGCTTAAAGCTTATCGCAATATGAGAACCTTCTGGATTTCTCGTGCCATTGTAAGATAGAATACAATTATCATAATTTAAATTAAGCTAATATGTTAACTTTAAATGTTAACCTATTAGCTTTTTGTTGTTTTTTAACAAGCTTTTAATGAATTACGCATAATTTTTAAATTCCTTACTACTTTAGCTTTTAAAATTGCTGTTTGCGCCAAAATCAGACTGGTTTCATACTTAGATAATTTGGAAGAACCGTTATATGGCTGATAAAATTTATAACGATATGTTTAATGATCAAGAAAAAATTAATTCTTACTATACTTTAACACTGTATGCGAAAGCTTGGTATACTTTGGTGAAAAGTAATATTTACGCATTTCTTGATAAGT
>DAHXLC010000287.1 GCA_027371815.1 Candidatus Melainabacteria bacterium
GGTTGAGCCATTTGCTATAGCAATTATAGTAACGTTTCCACCGTTAACATTATTTCCATTAGCCGATGTTGTAATTAAATTTCCACTAATTAGAGTGTTATTAAGCTTTCAAGGCTCAAGTACCGGAACAAATATTTCAGCTACATCATTGAGTATTAACGCTCAAAATGGGATATTTGGCACCGCCAGCCAAAATGTCAAATTAAACGTTTCAGCATTAACTTTTAATTTTACAAGTTCAACTACAAAAAGTAATATTTATGCCTATGATTTGGCCAATAGCTTAACTATAAATTCAAGCAGTTTTGGTAATAATGGAACCTTAAATTTAATTAGCAGTGGGAGTATATATCTAAATGAATCCATCTCAGCTGGCATAGCTACTGGTAGTGGTTATGTGAGTTTACAAGTAACCGGTAGTGGGACTATAACTCAAGGCTCACCTGCTTATTTAATAACAGCTGGAAGCATTAATTTAACAGCCCTAGGTGATATTGGATCAAGCAGTGGCTATATTCAAACTAATTCATCAACGTTAACAGCAAATACATCAGGAAATGTATATATATCCGATAGCTGTATAACCAGTATAAGCTTAAACGCCTCTAGTGGCAATTCATTTGATTTAATTGCCACCGGACTTAAAACCACATTAACAATAGCTGGAACGTTACTGGGTAATAATATCAATATATCCACGACACTTGATGGCAATATATCAATTGCGAACACTATAAGCTCTACAAGTGGAGCTGACGCTAACAGCGTAACATTGAATGCTAACGGTCTTGGTAATATTGCTTATTCACCAAGTACACCAAATATTATTGTCGCAGCGTCAACACTAACTATAATTAGCAATAGCGGTGATATAGGTTATGATGGCTCAAGCTACAGCACTAATTTAAATACTGATGCATCGATAATAAGCGCCAACACAAGCGGCAACGTCTATATAAATGATACTAATTCTACCAATATAAGCTTGGCTAATTCTTCTGGTCAAACTTTTAATTTAACAGCCAGTGAATCGGGAACATCATTAACAATTTCTGGGGAATTAAAGATTACTAATGCCACTTTGACAACTAGTTTAAATGACAACGTGATTATAGCAAATTCTATTACTGCTTTAAATAATGCTGGTTCAAGCAGTTTAACTATTAATACCAATGGATCAGCAAATATTATTAATGACATTAATAGCAATAACCCACAATTATCGGTTTTTACATTAACACTAAATAGTGGCAGTGGTAATATTGGTGACATTAATAGCCCTTCAACTCAAGCAATTATGACTTCAGCAGTAACTGTAAATGTGAATACAACTGGAAACGTTAATTTGAATGATAGTAATTCGTTTAATCTAGCATATTCTACAGGGAATATTTTTAATGTAGTAGGCTCAGGCAATAATACGACAATGACAATTTTGGGATCGCTTACTGCAAATACTATTAACTTAAGCACTACTGCTAATGGCAACATATCTTTTTTGGGAACTCTAAGTTCACTAAATGGAAACAATGCATCAATTGTAACTATTGATGCCAACGGAAGTGGTCAAATCACCAATAACACTAATTCAAACAATCCATTTATTCTAACTAATATTCTAAATTTATCTAGCGGTAGTGGAAATATTATTGGCGGTGGAATCACTGGAACTCTTGGCATTTTGACAGATGCAAGCATACTAAGTGCTAATACAACTGGGAGTGTATATTTAAATGATACTAATCCAACTGGTGTCAGTCTCGAAGCATCATCTTGTTATAATTTCAATTTAACTACTAACGGTAGCACTTTGACCATTGTAGGTAATTTGGAAGCAAATCTAATAAATTTAAGTACGACTTCAAACGGTAATATTTCAATCGCCAATTTAATAAGTGGAATAGGTGGTATCAATGCTCAGATTACATACATATTTGCCGAAGGAAGTGGCTCGATAACCAATGTGGTCAATTCTACAAATCCTGAAATTTTAACTCAAATATTGTCTTTAATGTGTGGAAGTGGAAATATTGGTTCGACAACACTAAATGGTGAAACCGCTATAACGACCAACGCCGCTACGATAAACGCCTATACTACTGGAAATGTCTATATTACCGATAACTATACTTCTACAATTAATTTAGGTAATTCTAGCGCCAATTCATTTAACTTTACGGCTCCAGGAAGTAACTGCACCATAAATATTTATGGTGGAATACAGGCAAATAATATTAATATGTTAACTACCGCAAATGGCAGCATATCATTAGCGAACGTATTAAGCGGAGTCAATAATACTAATGCTACCATAGTAACATTAAACGCAAATGGCAGTGGTAATATCATAAATAAATCAAATTCGTATAACCCTGAAATACTTGCTAATACTTTAAACCTAATAAGTTCTAGCGGAAACATTGGATCAAATGGTGTCAGTGGATCAACATCAATAATTAATGACGCCGAAACAATCAGCGCAAATACTACTGGGAATATTTATATAGATGATAACAATTCAAGCAGTATAAGCCTTACATCTTCATCTGGTAATTTATTTAATCTTACCGCTAGCAACTCAAATGGTAACGTGACTATTACAAATTCAATCGAAGCTTCAGGGATCAATATAAATACTAATGGTGGTTCAATTATAACCAATGCCAGTCTTATCGCTAACAGTATTATTCTTACCATAGCTGGTAATGGTAGTTTGATCATTGATTCTACTGTTGGTACTAATACAAGTATTGATAATTTTAGCTCAGCTGGTTATTTAACTACCGGAGCTAATGGTGTAATTATTGGCAATAGCTTATCTCTTGAAAGTAGCAGTGGTGAAATTGGCTTTAACGGTAATGGCTTAATAACCAACGCTAATAATATTGATTTTAGTTCTGGATTATCTGTAGGTATCAATAATACAAGCACCAGCTTAAATATTAGCAATAGCAGTTCTGGAGCTAATGTATACGTTATAACCAGTGGAAATCTGGTCGGCAATGGAACAATTACGGCTCCAGTAGTAGGGTTATATTCAATTAATGGTACAATCGGTATTGGCACTAGTAGCAATTTAATGAAATTAGACGCACACAACATTGGAATAGAAGCGTTTGCTAAAGGATCAAGCGCGTACGTAAACGATACTTACTTGGGCAGTACTATAGTACAAGCAAGCCAGGCTAGTGATATCTTTAAACTCAATTCCGCTGGTGCCTTATCAATTTATGCTCAAATTGATCAAGGTGGGGTCACAAAACCAGGTCAAATAACAGCTAGCATAATAGCTATCACGGCTAACGATATCAATGGAGGTTACGGCATTTATAACGATGCCAATATCGTAGCTAATGATTTTATCTTTTTAACAGCCAGTTCAACTGGATATATAGCTGAACCAAACAGCGGGGCTTTAATATACGCGCCTAATATAAGTTTGGTAAGTGGCGGTGGAGCTATTGGAGCCTCTGGTCGAATTTTATTAAATAGTACCAATGTAGCTGCTTCAACTGTTGGGTTAAATAGTTTTGTCAATATCTATGACGAAGCAGCTAATTCTGGAATAGTTGGCGGTCAGTCGGGCAGTTACTTTACGTTTAATACAAATGGTAACGTAAATATTTATGGTGGAATAGGAACCGGCGCTGGAAGTGCAGCCAACGGAGGTGCTATTAACATAACGGCTAATGGCAGCTTAAACGTTGGTGTCAACGGTACAGGTATATCGATGACGACGAATAACGGGCCAATAGTAGTTGTAAATAATGACGCCAGTGGTGGAAGTATTAATTTTGCCAAAGGCGATTATGTTTATACCAATACACCAAATACGGCTACACCTGGATATATTGTATTTAATGTTGGAGCGTATGCTCAAACTAATACGACAAATCCCAACCCAGCTAATATATTAGCTACAACAAGCGGTGGAGCTAATATTTATTATGGAGTCAATGACATAAATGCGTCATTAGGTGGTAATGTATTAAATGCCAAAGGTCAGAGCATTGTCTTTAATACCGGTAACTTACCAGCCAGTGCTATAACTTTAGGTGGTAATGTTAGTATTACAGCTGATCCACCAGTAGTTCCAAATAATATTGATATCGTTCAGAATATTGTTAGTGGCAGTGTCAGCAGTACTGCTGATCTGCCGGTTTCGTCGTTAATTAATTTAAGTGGATCAAACGTAATTCAAAATAATATAGCCAATATGAATTTAGTCACACCAAATTCTACCAGTCCAGAAAATTCAAACTTGTTTAATAATGCTGCCATGAATATATTAGATAATAGTCATGATACAGCGATAACTAACGATAATATTACTGTTAATAGTACCAATGTCAGTGAATACAGTTATTTAACAGATAATGAAGACAATAATGAAATAGTCAATAATACTAGCTTAATAATGCCTATAGCTTATAGCAATGCCGTAAATAACTTAACTGCTCAATCAATCAATGCAAATAATAACTTATCCATTAGCAATGCCACTAGAGGCCAAACCAGTGGCTTGACTTTTACCGCTGATAGCAATAACAATGCTAAAAATAGTGCCGACTTTAGTTATGGCAGCGCTATAATAAGTGCTAGCCACGATATGGAAATAAATTTAGGCAAGTTAGTCAAATTAAGCTTGAAACATGGAGCCATCGTCTTAGCTATAGCTAACGGTAACGTTGTAAGTGTATATAATTTACATGACAATAGCGCCAATAGTGTGGTATTAAAAGGTGATAAGATTAATCCGATAGCTTTAGTTCCCGGACGTCATGTTACGATAGTCCAAGCTAAATCGGCTATAGACTTTGTCTCTGTCAATCAGGCAAGTAAAATAGCCTACCGTGGCATGAATACTTTAGTTGAAAATGGTAGTACCATATATTTAAGTGATTTTTCTATACCAAGCTCAATAAATGCTATTAAACCACTAAAAACAATGTTTAGAAGCAACAACGCTAAAGTAAGAACACTAGTTAACCAGATACTTAAAACTATAGTTATTGTAAATCAAGCTACAACTTGCCAAGGTGTTTACGAACGAATGTAAATGCTCCCGACGAGTTGTAAACATCAATAGCTAGTGCAATATCAAATTTATCAAATTTTAAATTATTGAACTTTTAATTCTTGATTTTTTGCCTAGCTAAGTGGAAGTAGCTCCACTGGCACAAGCAAGCTTGTTCAGCATAAACTATTAGTTTGTTAAAATTCTTAAGCAAATAATTTACGACATCAATAAAAAGGCATTTTGGGTAGTAACCCTTAGCTTATTTCAATAAACCAAAACTTTATTTAGTCAAGCTCTACTTAATAATAAAAATAAATCACTAAAAGTTATTATTTTTTAATCTTACTCAGAATCAGTTAATCCTGACTTGCCTTATCTCCTTGAAAACAGAATTTTGGCTTTATTCTGGGTTTACTAGTATAATTATTAATACGTTAAAAGAAACTTAAATTTTAACATAAACCTAAGAGTATAAAGTGGTCATAGAATTTCACGATAAAAATATCTACGTACAGAAATATACTGATCTTATGGGTTTTGACCTTGAAGATAAGACTAAGCAAAACGCTGGTGAATTTACCTATTTTCCGATTCCAGGTCTTACTTTTGTGCGAATTGATGGTATCTATCGCTCCTGGGATTTAGATAATGAAAAACAGATTTTAACCCAAGCGCCAAGTCTCACTGAACCAGGCCAGTTACCCAAAAACAAATATCTCATGGAAGAAACGCTAACCGCTCTGCATGCCCAAAGTGCCTATTTAGCCTTTTTAATCGTTGGCAATAACAAAGGCATAAGTTACTACATGGGAGCCAGTTATCCTCCCCAGGTAATGGCTATATTTGAAGATATGGCTAAAATTGATGGTTATAGCCTGGATGAAGAATCCATTCGGAAATTTAATTTTAACAATTTAACCGCCAATCTGGATAGCATATACAATGGTCTAATTTTTCACCCCACGCCTTTTACCGCTAGCGAAATCCAAAACGCCATAGAACCTTTGTTAAATTATTCGAGTTTAATATCAGGAATGCCTGGTATTGAATATACCCTTGGTGAAGTATTTGAATCCGAGCAAATTGAACGAATCGCAGCAGCTATGCAGGGTAAAGAATTTGGCATAATGGTTTTAGCCGCAGCTATTCCCAAAAAAAATCTTATCGAAGAAGAACAAAATGAACTAACCCTACTCCAGAAAGCACTTGAATCAGAAGATGTTGAAAAAAAAGCTCGCGCCAAATTTTATGTTGAACAGGCTGATTTATATTTAAAGCAAATTCAATTAGGTAATAGAATTGGTGCCTTTCAGACCAGTTACTATATGTTTGCTAACACTAAAGCAACGCTTGAGCTTTTACAGCGAACTGTTAATTCAATCTATAATGATGAAACATCTAGACCGAATGCTCTTAAATCTATCTGCGACAAAAATTTAGCAACATTAATCTACAATTTTGCCTTGCCCACCAATACGAGGAATAGCCCAAGCTCCAATTTGCTTTTAGGCTATGAATATTTAACTCCACTCAATTCGAGATATCTATCAGCCTTTATTCATTTGCCCAAACAAGAGATTAGTGGCTTTAAAGTTAAGCGTTATGCTGAATTTAGCTTAGCCGAAATTAAACCTAAAAATCCCAACCGCTCAATCGCTATTGGGAATATTTTAGACAAAGGCAAAAATACCGGTAATCTTTACCACATTGATGTTGATGCCTTGCAAAAACACACCATTATCTGCGGGGTAACTGGTGGTGGTAAAACCAATACCAGTTTTTATCTGTTAGGACAGTTATGGCATTATAAAATTCCTTTTATGGTAATTGAACCAGCCAAATCTGAATATCGCCACATGATGCTGATGTCAGAAACGTTTAAAGGTGTGGGTCAAGCCTTTTCGCTTGGCGATGAAACGGTATCTCCTTTTCGCCTAAATCCTTTTGAAATTATGAAAGGGGTTAAAGTCCAGACCCATCTAGATGCCCTTAAATCAGTTTTTAATGCTAGTTTTGAAATGTATTCACCGATGCCTCAGGTGTTGGAAAAATCTTTAAATGCAATTTACACGGTAAGAGGCTGGGATTTAGTAAAAAACACTAATAAGCGCTTACCACCAGGTGTTGAGGTTGGTGATCCCGACTGCCCAAGTGAGATTTATCCAACCATGAAGGATTTATTTGAAATAATTGATCCAATTACCGAATCTTTTGGCTATTCCGAAAGAATTGGACCAGATGTTCAGGCCGCTTTAAAAGGCCGAATTGGCTCACTGCTTATTGGTGGCAAAGGACAAATGCTTAATACCAGGCGCTCAATTCCGCCTGAACTCCTGTTTGGTCGACCGACTGTAATTGAATTGAAAATGGTATCAGAAGATAGCGAGAAGTCATTCTTGATGGGAATGCTACTAGTTTTTCTCTATGAATATCGTGAATCCCTTGGACCTCATGATAATTTACAACACATAATGTTAGTCGAAGAAGCCCATCGCCTCTTAAAAAATGTACCAACCGGTCAGGCCTCAGAAAGTGCTAATCCAGCTGGTAAAGCGGTTGAATTTTTTACTAATATGTTAGCTGAAATTCGTTCTTATGGTCAGGGTTTTATTATTGCCGACCAAATTCCCAATAAACTAGCAACTGAAGCCTTAAAAAATACTAATCTTAAAATCATGCACCGGATTGTGGCTAACGATGATCGCGAATCCATGGGTGGCGCCATGAATTTAGATAAAATTCAATTACGACATGTAACAGCATTAGGTCAAGGTGAAGCCGCTGTCTATGCCGAAAAAATGGAAGTTCCTTATCACTTAGCGGTTATGTTTGACAAAACTAAAGAAGTGCCACCACCAGATTCGCCCGAAGAATCCGATCAGATTGTGCGTGATGCGATGAAAGAATTAGATATTTTAAATAAATTTGATAAATTTATGGGTTGCGCTACCTGTCCCACCCGTAATGTCTCCGATATTTTTACTGATGCCTTAATGGTAGCTGACGATGCCTATTTTCGTCAACAGTTTAATTTTTATATAATCGCCAGTTTTCATAATTTTTATTTCTTTCAAAATGGAATGGAAGAGCTTAAACTGCTTGTACAGCGGGTTATAGGCGATCGCTATTTAGACTACCGCGTTGAAGGCTTAATCTGGTGCGCTTTAACCCAGGCAACTGCACGTTTTTTTGAACGCAAAGGTGAAGAATATGTGTGGTTTTATAATTTAGTCCATAACGAACAGGCGAAATTCCTGGATCTATTAAAACTAATCTTATATCCAACCGAAAATTCCACGGCCTTAGAATCCCAACAGCTGGAATGGAAGAAAACCTATAAACAAGTACACAACCGCAATGAAGGGCCATATACAGCGTGCGCTAACTGCAAATCTAAATGTATGTATCATTTTGAAATTGAAGAAACTTTAAGAGACGAAAAAATTATGGCTGATTTTGATTCGTCCTACGAAAACAGTGAATCACCACCAGAAGTTAATATGGCCAATATTTCGATCATCTTAACTAAAATGATTATGAATGTTTTTGGTTATGATCAAGACAACCCGCCACCTAACGGTGTGACCGTGATGTCCGAACGCGACTTATCCTATTGTATTTCCGTTCATTACATAATGAAGAAAAAAATGGCCGCTGATGCCCAGCTGAAACTTTTAAACAAAGTTTCAGCAACTATTGATTCGTTTCTTAGCTAAATATATGTAAGGTAATCCAACCAATCCTCAACTTAATTAAATCACAAACATCTATGGCTGAATTTGATCAACAACTAAATATCTGGGAAGAAAAAATTGCTGACTTACGTAGGCTTTATTTGATTAACGACAAGCATGAAAGTGATATTATTAGTCACCCCATGACCAATTTAATCTTTGTCAAAGTTGAATCATTACTAAGAACCTGGGATCTGGAACTAGAAAAACAAAGACGTAATCAGAATACCAATCAGCCTCAAGATCCCAAACAAGGGCCTAAACGCCTTTATCCAATGGAATCAGCAATTATAAGTTCAGCTAAAACCAATGCTAATATTGCTTATTTAATCCTGGGCTCAAAAACTAAAATTGAATTTTATTATGGTTCTTCAATGTATAAATTTGAACAAAGTCCACCGGATGATTTAACTGATACCAACCAAATTGTCAATGACAATTTCAATCTCATTAAACATGGTTTGTCTACTGTGTTTCGCGGCATTGAATTCAACCCCAAACAGTATTTCGGGAGCGATATCGTTAAACTCATTGAACCCTATGCCAATTATATTGGTATTGCCACAGGCAATCCGGCTTTAAGACTTGATCCTCTTGATAGCAATGATTTTTATCAAGTCGATCGTCTGGCCGCTGGCTTAAGAAAGAGCAAATTCGGAGTACTTACCCTAGCCTCACCCATACCCCAGACCTATGTTATGAATGAATTGGAAAGTGTTCTTGAACAACTGGAAAAAACTCAAATGGCTGAAGATGCGCAAAAAAAGCATATTGTCAAACAATATCTGGAACTTATGGAAATCTATAAAAATCAGATTATTAATGGTGTAAGCTTAGGTATGTATCAGTCTATTGTTTATTTCTTTGCCAACGATTATAATTCCTTTGTTCAACTGGAAGCTTCAATGCGAGCTATCTACTCTGATGTAAATTCAAAACCAACTCCATTTCGCCTAATCAAAAATGATAATTTTAAGGATCATTTGCTAAATTTTGGTCTTATCAGTTCACCTCGACCAGATAAAAGCTATAACCCCTTGATGGGCTATAAATATATGACACCATTGAATTCAAGACAGCTTTCAGCCTATATCCATTTACCAAAACAGGAATTGCCGGGGCTGAGAATTAAACGCACAGCCAATTTTACCACATCAATTGTATCTCCACGAAATCCAGCGCGCTCAATTGCGGTGGGCAATATTCTTGACAAGCGCAAGGATACTGGCAATTTATATGCTGTTGATGTAGACGCCTTGCAAAAACACACCTTAGTATGCGGGGTAACTGGTGGCGGAAAAACCAATACCTGTTTTTATTTACTTGGTCAAATCTGGAAATTTAATATTCCATTTATGGTAATCGAACCAGCTAAATCTGAATACCGCCACATGATGTTAATGTCTGATACTTTTAAAGGCATAGGTCAAGCCTTTTCGCTTGGCGATGAAACGGTATCGCCGTTTCGCCTCAACCCATTTGAAATAATGAAAGGCGTTAAAGTTCAAACCCATTTAGATGCCTTAAAATCAGTATTTAATGCCAGTTTTGAAATGTATGCTCCAATGCCCCAGGTTATGGAAAAAGCCTTAAATGAAATTTATAGCTGTCGCGGGTGGGATCTTATTCAAAATATCAATCGACGTTTGCCACCACATATTAAACCAGGCGATCCAAACTGTCCGCCTGAAATTTATCCAACCATGAAAGATCTTTATGAAATTATTGATCCCGTAACCGAATCATTTGGCTATTCTGAACGTATTGGTCCAGACGTACAGGCAGCCTTAAAAGCTAGAATTGGCTCACTGCTTATTGGCGGTAAAGGACAAATGCTTAATACCAGACGTTCAATACCACCAGAAATTCTTTTTGGCAGGCCAACTGTAGTTGAATTAAAAATGGTTTCAGAAGACAGTGAGAAGTCATTTCTCATGGGTATGCTCCTAGTATTCCTCTATGAGTATCGCGAAACTTTAGGACCGCATGATCAATTACAACATATAATGCTGGTTGAAGAAGCCCACCGCCTACTTAAAAATGTACCTACAGGTCAGTCTGGTGAAGAAGCTAATCCAGCTGGAAAAGCTGTTGAATTTTTTACTAATATGCTGGCAGAAATAAGATCCTACGGACAAGGCTTTATCATTGCCGACCAAATTCCGAATAAACTTGCCCCAGAAGCCTTAAAAAATACTAACCTTAAAATCATGCACCGGATTGTCGCTAAAGATGATCGTGACGCCATGGGTGATGCTATGAATATGGATGATTCATCCAAACGGCATGCTACTGCCCTTGAACAGGGACAAGCAGTGGTTTATGCTGAAAGAATGGAACAGCCCTATCATTTAGCCATTATGTTTGATAAAACCAAAGAAGTGCCACCACCAGAAACACCTGAAGAATCCAATGAAGTTGTGCGCCAGGCTATGAAGAAACTTAATATTGTCGAAAAATTTGACAAGTATTATGGCTGTAAAGACTGCCTGCATCGATGTGACACCTATATTCTAGCTTTAGCTAAAGAAGTTGGTGATGATACTTCATTTCGGCAGTCTTTTAATAACTTTATCCTGGAATGCCTTAATCAACCAGAAAATCCTGCTACGGATACTGATCCCATTAAAGCTCATAAAATCTTTACCGTTATCAATAAATATAAAACCCTATTTATAAATGATATTTACCGTATCTCACGTCGTCGCGCTAAAGATAATGTTATAAATGGAATTTTATGGTGCGTTATGACGCAAGCCAGTGAACGGTACTATGAACGCCGCGGTGAGTTCAACTATTCATTTTATGACCAATTACAGGAAGTGTATGGCTTATGGCTGGGTATTTTACGCCTGGCCTATACTGATGATGATTCTAAAGGCAGCCTAAATGTGCCCAAAATTATTGAATGGAAAACCAAAATGTTTGAAATCCGCAAACGGGCAACTGGCCCAGAAATAGCCTGTCATTTATGCACCAGTCCTTGCCAGTATGGCTTTGAGGTCAAAGAATTTATCCGTATGCGTGGGGTTCAGAGTGAATTTAAAAATTTATTTGAAAATATTGAAACCGATGCCTCAACTGTGATGGCCGAACATGCTTTGAAAATTGCTAAAGAACAAAATCTCATGACACCTAATAACATTGATTACATGTATTGCCTCTGTGTAAATATGCTCAAAAACATTGAATTATCCTTTAAGGCTCAAAAAATTCTGGTTCAAAATGCCCGACAGGTATTAGTTACAAAGCTAAATGAGACCAACAAGCCAACGCTTTAAATTATTTTTTTTTATCCTGCATTGTTTCAATTAAATATTTAGCTCTTTTAATATAGTCAGGATTATTATTTAGTTCTAAAATATGATTCAAGTCAATACGGGCGTTATGGTAATTTCTCATACTAGAATATGTATAAGCACGAAGCAATAAAGCATAAAGATTATCCGGCTCAATTTGTAAGGCTTGATTAAATTGATCAAGTGCCATTTTACGGTAAGCATTGTAATTGGGTTCTACTTTAATCAATGAACCCATCTTACGATAAATATTACCACTTAAAGCATATAAACTGGCACAATTAGGACTGGTTTGCTTAGCTTGATTAAGCAGTAATAGCCCTTTTTGTAAGTCTGACCATTGCTGATTAATAGATACCTCAGACAGTTCCAAATACCCAATCGACTTAGCTAAAATAGCTAAAACATTAGAATTCTTATCATTATGATGCAATAACCATACATACTCAAACCCAATTCCTGAATTATCCCCTTTAAAAAAATTTAAAGCTATATCTGGCGTACCAGAAAGAGCATAAGCCAATGCTAAGTATTTTTCAGAACCAGAAAAAGGCCGTTTCAAAAAATATTTTAGTGGTTCTAGATAATTGCCATT
>DAHXLC010000034.1 GCA_027371815.1 Candidatus Melainabacteria bacterium
GGGGGAAATGTGATAAGTTCTATAAATTCAAATTTTAATAATGATTTGAATAGTTTAACTTCTTTTACTAATCAAGCAACTGATACAATAAATAATTATTTAAATATTGGAACAAACACACTAAAATCAGATGTAGCAATCGGTAGCAATACGCTAGTTAGTATTACAAATCAAGGCATAGGTGATATTACAAATGCATATAATTCTTCTATAACTGAATTTAATACACTGGCAAATCAAATTAATAGTGCCTTGCAAAGTATTAGCTTCCACCCATCTCAAACGCAGCAACCGCAACCGACAGATCCAACAATGTATTACATTTTGGGGGGGGTCTTGTAATCATTTGGATTATATCATAAAATGTGTAAATTCATGTTAATTTAATGTGTAAATATATATTATATTAAATTTAAAATGGAATTTTGTGAATGTTGCAACAAAACAATAAACAAACATAAATTAAATTATCATTTAAAAAGCAAATTTCATTTAAAAAATGAGATGAAAATGAAAAAATTAACAGAAAATGTTGAAAATGAAGATGTAGAAACTCACGAAGATAATGAAGAAATAGATGAAGTTGAAAATGAAGAAGAAACAAAATATAATGAAGTATATACACAGACAGATGAATATCTGTCTGATTTTAATAATATTAATTACCAAATTCAACAAGATAATCCAAAAGAAATTAAACAAGAAAAATCATTAATATTGAAAAATATTATTCAGCATAAACAAAAACGACAAAGAGATTTAGATGAAATATCAATAAAAAGCGATGAGTTATTTAGTGACAAAAGTAAAACCCCCATTTTAGGGAAAAATATACGCGAGTTAATTGCCAAAATTAAGCAATATAAGTTATTATTTCCAGAGCAATTGAAATCATTTAGAGTGAAAAAAAAAGCGACAGAAGAAGAATTACAAAAATATTTAGATGAAATAGATTGTATTCTTTCCACATCAAAGTTGGATTCGTTTTTATGTGAAGCGGTAAATTATGCGGTTGGTGTGATTGAAAAAATGTCGTTAATGACAAAAGATTACGATTTATCAGGAATTCAAGAAATGTTAAAAAATAACAAGGAATTTCAGGATCTTGTTAGGATTTTATCTATAAAATATAATACATTTAGTCAGGTCTCACCCGAGATTCAATTAGCCATTATAGTTGCATCAACATCCTATATATGTGTTATAACAAACAGACAGAAGAAACAACTACTTCAAGAGCAATTAAAAAATCAAATTATATAATATATAAATGGCATCATTTTTTAATTCAATTGGTTCAGGAATAAGTAATACATTCAATTCAGCAATTAATGGTATTGGTTCAGGTATATCTTGGTTCAATAACACAGGAGTCGGAGGTTTTTTTACAAATACCATACATTCAGCAAGTAATCTAATTAGTGGCATTGCTAATATTCCAGGAGAATTAGGCAATTTAGTTAATGGGATTGCTAATAATTCCCAACTATTCTTTTGGGCAATTATAATCGTCGGTGGGGTGATGTTAATTAAAGAATTTAAAGGAAATTCTTCTTATTCATCAAATTATTCGTATAGGTGAAATATTTAGCAAAATAAAAATTTTATTTGGTTATATATATAATCAAAATGTCTTCCATGAATGTCTCTCTTATGAAAGCCTCTCTGTCTGGTGCATTAACCTATGGTATGTTTTCCTACGCCTTACCAAACGAACCTAATAAAACCTATTTTACCATTGGTTCAGCTGTTGGTTCGTATCTTGGCGATTCCATTATTTCTATTATTATGCCAACTTATACACCAACTGGGACTTTAATGGATACTATGATCTCATCCGCAAGTTCTCCTGGAATATTAGCAATGCCTGAAATTAGATTGCTTGCTGAATGTATCGTATTTGTAAAAAAACCTCCAACTCCTGTGTTATTGAACCAAGATATACCTGAACCAATACCATTAATTGCTGAATTGAATGTGTTTGTAATACCTGAACCAATTGAATTAAAAAATGATGCCATTTATATATTATATAATTTGATTTTTTAATTGCTCTTGAAGTAGTTGTTTCTTCTGTCT
>DAHXLC010000055.1 GCA_027371815.1 Candidatus Melainabacteria bacterium
TTTAAACTGTTTAAGACATTACCACCAACAACAATCGCAGTAGTTAAATTGCTTTGAATTGCTTGCATTCCATTATTGATTACCGGTGGATCAGCTGTAACGCTTACATTGCCTCCTAAAGTTATTGCACTGGCACCCAAATTACCAGTATTAAATACAATTGATTGACCTTTAGCATTTAACACATTACCACTAGCTTGAGCGGTTATACTATTATTACCAAAATATACATTAGCGCCACCGCTTGTAATAACTTGAATATTAGTAGGGCTAGGATTAACAGTGTTAGTCTGTATATATGAACCGATATTAAATACAACATATCCGGCCGTATTTACAGGAGAATTCGTATAAACAATACTATTAATAGCAATATTTATAGAACCACTGTTAGCATTATTATCTTGGACAACTATCGAACCGTTGTTGGTTGTTAAGTTAATTCCGGTACCATTTACACCTAAATTTATTATTCCATTAGCATTTAAGTTAATATTGCCACCATTAGCTTGAACACCAGCTCCAGTAGCGATAGAACCATAAACATTTAAATTACCATTAGTATTAAAGGTAAAGCTAGAACCTGATTGACCACCAAATATACCAGACTGACTGGCAGCATCGGTGATATTTACAAAGCTGTTTAAACCTTGGGTAGTTGCCGATACGATTCCACTATTCAATAACAAACTTCCTCCAGCACCAATAGCCCCACCACCACTTACTAAAGATATATTAGGCGCAATCATATTTGATGGAGTATTAGGTTCAGCAATATAACCAGTTTGGGAGGCAGTTAAAAATATAAAATCACTAGCATTTATAAGGGTATTATTATAAATACCAAAGCCACCATTAGTTGCTATAGCAATAATTTTTCCATTAATCGATCCAGGAGTTACCACACCACCTTGAACAACTTGTCCAATCAAGAGTATGCCTCCAGCTGTATCCAGTTTAAGAACATTGCCAACCGTACTTGCCTGTAAATAGGTATTACCGGTAAAAGTATCATTTACATAAACATTGGAATTAGCTTGAAGGACTCCAAACCCAATGTTATGAGAATCAATTTGCATTAAATTATTAGCACTACCAATTCCTTGAGCACCATTAAACGTATACAAACCGATTACTGGCGCCGTAATGATTCCTGAGCCAGTTAAATTCCCTGAGTTTTCAATATATATATTAGCAGCTGATTGAGAAGTACCAATATTTAATATGTTACTGACATTATTAATACCAACCGATAATGGAGCATTAAAGACAATGTTATTAGCCTGAGTTATTAACCCATTGCCATTAAAGCCAATTTCACCATTAATACTAGTTAAATTTAAATTATTGCCAATAATAACCCCACCTGTTCCCGTTAACATATATCCACTGGCAGTTATTGTTTGATTAGTAGTTGAACTGCCCACATTAGAATTAATCGTAATATTGCCATTACTTCCCGACGTCATATTTATGTTAGCTGCATCAACTGCACCTGAGGTAGTTATGGCATTACTAGCAATTAAGGTTAATTGCGCAGCTACCGAACTAGCCGTTAAATTCGTGGTTGCAGCACTATCATTTACATAAGCACTACCTGTTGTTGCACCATTATTTAAGGTGTTAATTGATAAATTCCCAGCATTAACTATTATTGATTGACCACTGGTTCCACCACTGCCAATATTACCACCAGCTGTATTTAAATCTACAGTTGCTCCAGTTAAGCTAAAGTTATTGGCTGATTGGGTTATTGACCCACTGCCATTAGCGGATAAATCAATAAGGTTACTTCCACTTCCAGTTACATTATTACTAATAGTTATATTACCAGTTGAAGTTAAATTAAAGTCATTGCCACTAGCAATAGCTCCAGCAATAACGCTTGAGCCAGCAGTAGTAACTGACAATGTTCCAGCACTGCCTACTGAACTAGCATTTAGATTAGTATTTCCAGCACTATCATTTACATAAGCACTACCTGTTGTTGCACCATTCATTAAAGTATTGATAGATAGATTTGCGGCATCAACGATTAGCGACTGTCCGCTAGATCCTAAATTCACACCACTACTATTTAAATTGACATTACCAGCAGTTAAGACATCAGTACTTACACTTTGGCTAATTGTTCCACTACCACTAGCAGTTAAATCAATTACACCACTTCCAGTATCAGTTCCCACATTTAATGGTGTATTTACATTTATACTGCCTAAGGTTGCATTAGTCATAACTAAGGAAAAAACACCACTACTACCAACTACTACATTACCACTACCGCCACCGCCAATATTCACTATGCCATTATAGCTATCGCTAAGATAAGCACTTGCTAACGGGTTTGTGTTTCCAGTATTTACGGTAAAGACTGCTGTATTAAGATCAAGCGGGTTAGTTAAGCTAGTACCCATATTACCACCAGCTGTAGTCATATTAATAGCTGCTGCTGTTAAAACAGCACTACTATTAATATTGTTGTTAGCTATAAGGTTCAAGTTACCCGTGCCAGCATTAACGCCGTTTAAGCTAATTCCAGCTGTAACGGATTGTAAGGTAACATTAGCCGAACCAGGGTTAGTAATACTTCCAGTTGCGTTAAGGGCTCCATTAGATATGATTGATCCACTGGTAGCTCCATCGAAATTAACCTGTCCACCTATACTTGTTGTGGAACCTACATTTAGCACAGCTGTTGGTGTTGAAAAATTCATGGTGCCATTAATTATGGCTGTACCAGAATAAGTTAGAACAGGAATTGTAACATTTTCAGTAACTCCTGTTGGCAAATTAAGATTAGAAAAATTACCAGTAGGAACATCTTGACTGCTAACATTAAATGATCCACCTGACGCATAACCAGTTCCAGCTCCAGTACCAGTTAACGTAAGTGCTTGAGTTCCGGTTGTAGACAGTTGAACAATAGCAATTATTTCAGCAGGCGTTACTGGAGTTGCACTAGATACAGCTATGGCATTACCACTTTCTGTTATATTTAAAGTACTTGAAGAGCCAAATGTACCAGCAGCAACTGGAGAAGCATACTTGGTTCCATTAATTGTAATCGGATTAACTGAGCTAGAATTACCAGCTTCAATAATTCCAGCCGTTGTAAGTGAACCGCCTGAAATGGAAATTGTACTTGTACTTGCTCCTGATGCATAATCAGCATTAGCTGCATAATTGGTAGTTGATAATATTTGAGTTTGAATGTTTACAATACCACCAGCACCTAGAGCATTAGCTGAAACTGTAGTTCCATTTAAAGTAACTGCGTGTCCGGTTATATTAATTTGTCCACCATTAGCCAGACCACTTCCGGCATTAAGGCCAGGATTACCACCGCCACCACCACCAGCTCCACCAATCCCATTAGCAGATCCAGCACTACCAGCTCCGCCGGCTCCACCTATGCCACCGCCGCCACCATTACCAAATGAACCACCACCGCCACCGCCGCCACCTGTTATTGCAGAATTACCGGCTCCGCCAGCTCCACCACTAGCAGCTAAAATAGCGCCACCAACTGTTATAGAACCATTAGTAGTAGATTGTGCAGATAAAGTAATTGCATTACCATTACCACCAATACCACCAGCTCCACCAGTAGCGTTAACTGCTCCATTAGAGCCAGCCCCACCGCCACCACCTCCGCCAGAAGTGTTAAGGTTAGCTGCCACATTAATAAGATTATTTGTATTAGTTACTAAAATAATACCACCATTACCACCATTACCACCATTACCACCTGGATTAGCGCCAGTAACACTACCGCCGCCGCCGCCGCCGCCACCAAACGAATCAATATTTCCGGTTAAAATAACAATTGAACCACTGTTACTAGTTATAGATACTGTCGCACCATTACCACCATTACCACCAGCTCCACCACTAGTACCAATACCGCCACTTCCACCAATACCACCAATAACTCCTGAAGCATTAATTTCCGTAATATTTATATTACCATTAGCACTTACAATAGAGACATTACCACCGTTACCACCAGCGCCACCGGTAGCATAATAACTACCAGCTCCACCAACCCCACCAACGCCACCTATAGTATTTAACCCGGCTTCGGCTATAATAGTTCCAGTATTACTGCTAGTTAAAGATACTATACCGCCATTACCACCAGAGCCACCAATACCACCTAATGAGGTAGCCACACCAGCTCCACCAGCCCCGCCAGCTCCACCTAAAGTGT
The DNA here is from genome assembly GCA_027371815.1 of Candidatus Melainabacteria bacterium. GTDB lineage: Bacteria > Cyanobacteriota > Vampirovibrionia > Obscuribacterales > JAKAZS01 > JAKAZS01. The sequence goes on from DAHXLC010000055.1 coordinate 4,211, forward strand.
TAACAGCTCCAGTTAAATCTATATTTCCAATACCACCAACTTGAACTATTACGTTACCACCATTACCACCGTTACCAGCGTTACCGATATAACTACCAGCGCCACCAGCTCCACCAATACCACCAACCGTATTAATAGCAGCTCCAACAGTAATCGAATTACTGACGCTATTTAATGAGACTAGCCCACCAGTTCCACCAAGTCCGCCTTGACCACTATTACTACCAATAACAAATGCGCCAGCATTACCACCACCAGCTCCACCAACGCCGCCATTAGTTGTAATACCAGCCGTAAAGTTTATAGCACCGCTACCACTTAACACAGTTAAAGAGCCACCAAGACCACCAACTCCAGCATTACCATCATTGCCACCTATTCCAGTAGCCCCAGCACCAGCTCCACCGGCTCCACCAGCTCCACCAGAAGTTGTAACAGTATTAGCAAAATTAACACCACCACTTACACTTGTAATTGAAATATTACCGCCATTACCACCAACACCAGCATTTCCGAAATTACCACTAGTTCCAGCAACACCAGAACCACCTCCACCAGCTCCGCCAACTCCACCGTAAGTATTAACACTGCCAGAAAGATCTACTGGGCCGCTACCACTAACAATCGTAAGTAGTCCGCCATTTCCACCAACACCGCCAGTGCCAACCGTGCTACTAGCACCGCCAACTCCACCAACACCACCATAGGTATTAATTCCGGCAGTAACATTAATTGTTCCAAGACTATTTGTTAAAGCAATGTTACCGCCAGCACCACCGACTCCGCCAATACCAGTACTACCACTACCAGCCGCTCCAGCGGCTCCAGCTCCACCAAAGGTTAAGATCTGTCCAATGGTAATATTGCCACCAGCTTGAACATTTACACTACCACCAAATTGACCATTACCATTAGCCTGTCCACCTACGCCAGTTCCCCCAGAAGTGTTTATAATACCAACAGCTATGCCGGCATTGGCTATATTTGAGCCACTATTACTAATACTTCCACTGACTATACTTCCGGACGTGTTGAAAACTACTGAACCTAAAATTGGTGCCTGGGTAAATAAATTAACCGATCCATTTGTACCGCCACTAGTTGTAATGTCCACCAAGCGAAATTGTATTGGTAGATGTACCTGGACTAGCATCGGCAATTACGGTAACATTTCCGCCGGAACTACCGGGATTAGAACTGCCCGTATTAATTGCTGAGCCACTAGCTATAAGTACTTGACCGCCAGTAGTGCCATTAGCAAGTGCCACTAGTGTAACCGAACCACCATTACCGGTAGTAAAACTGGTATTGATTACCGTAGCTGCTCCGCTGGTAGTTAAATCGATATTGCCACCGGTTGGTGCCGAAAAATTAACTGTCACCTGCTCACTGCCACTTCCATTAACTATCGGCGTTCCGGTACTGACTCCACCATTTATATTTATTCCAGCTGCACTACCAATAGCTCCACCAGTTTGCTGTGCTAACGGCGTGCTAGTAGTTGTAACAGTAGCGCCAGCTATAAGCGTTACATTAAAGCCTGGATCAATAATACTAGCCGTAGCATTATTAGCCGTTATATTACCACCGGCTAAAATAGCCAAATTTTCGTTAGCATTAATTACACCTTGAATTTGAATATTACCAGTATTAAAAAATGTCGGATCACCAGTTATTTTTTCATTGCCTAAAATCATATTAGCTGTTGAACTAGCCAAATGAGCCGAACCAGCATTTATGTTTATCGACCCAGTCACATTACCAATTCCAGCTTCTAAGTAGCCAGATCCGGCATTAATATTTAAGGCTTGACTAAAGTAATTGCCATAGGCCAAATTAAGACCCTCAGTCGAATTGCTACCACTGCTTAAATTTATATTTCCACTAAAGGCTTCAAGACTACCGACTGTTCCATTAATACCAGCAGCAGAAGTTATATCTAAATTATTAGCACTTACTATATTAATATTACCTAGGCTTGCATCAATTTGGCCAATATTATAAATAAGCGGAGCATTTAAATTTACACCACTTCCACCTACTATTGAACCAAAATTAATAAGGGCATTATTTACAGTAAGTCCTAAACTTCCCGAACTTTGAATTATGGCATTATTTGCATTCAATATATTGTTAGCGGTTAAATTACCACTGCCAATAAATTGTATGTCACCATAATTAGCTAAATTACCACTTAAGATTAATGATCTTGAATTATCAACAAGAGTTACTCCAGATGCTAATTCTAAATTGTTTACATGATTGCCTAAAGTAGCGGCATTTAAACTTCCACTAACTGCTTGACCTAAAGCACCTAAGAAGAGAGTCTGATGATTACCATTTAAAACTTGGCTTAAAGCAATTGCTTCAGCAGGAGTAACAACTTGACTACTGGAAAATTCAACACTATGACCATTAACATTAATTGCCACCAAAGGACTTAAATTACCAAGATTAACTGAATGTAAAACTGAACTTAAATCTAGCGACGAATTAACCATACTATGTAATATTGCCGAAATTTCTATTTGCGGATTTACCACTTGCGGATTTATCGTGGCAAAATTGTGACTAGTTTCATGAAGATAACTAGCTGAAGTTGCTTCATGGTGGATGGCCGTGTTAACAGCACCATTACCACTGCTATTTACTATTTCATGAGCATATAAAGGATTGAAATGCAATAAGTTAATGATAATTGCCAATAAAACCACCAAAATATTTTTGACACCATGTTTACCAGGAAACATTTTAACTTTCTTATCCTTATTAATGATAGCTAACAAGTAATTGATATTTTTACCAATGATTACTAGTTGGCTTGTTGAATTGATTCCGGTTAATTTACATGAACTGAATATTGCCATAAATTTTATAGCTCCTTTAAAAAATTTTAATATATTCAGCGTAACTCATTTACGTTGCCAGAAAAATTAACTAATTATAATTAAAAAATTTTAAAACAATACGAATAGTCTTTAACTTCATGCTGACTAAAACTATAGCAATTATGGCAAAAGTTTAATTATGATAAAATTATAATCTAAAACGATAACCTAAAAATAATTATATTGTTTTAACAATACTAAGAATCTACTTCAATAACCTATGTCAGCAATATTTGAAATAAAAATCTAACAGCTAAGCTTAAACCTGGCTAAATTGTCAATTCGTGATTCACCACATAATTTGGGATTCGGTAATACTTTACCTGGATTAAATAAATCATGAGGATCAAAAACATTCTTAATTGTTTGCATAAAATCAATAGTGTCACTAGTAAAAGCATCGTTCATTTCCCAAAGTTTTTCAAGACCAATACCATGTTCTCCTGATAAAGTGCCACCCAAATCAAGACAAACTAACAATATTTCTCGTGCTGCTATTAACACTCTATTTAAAGCATTAGAGTCTGATTTATTAAATAACAAACAAGGATGTAAATTACCATCACCGGCATGATAAACATTGGCTACTTTTAAATCATGTTTATTGGCTATTTGGCGAATTAAAGATATAGCTATGGCTAATTTTGACCTTGGAATAACTCCATCTAACACATAACCATGTGAAGCCAATCGCCCCAAACTAGCAAAAGCTGATTTGCGAGCCTTCCACAAATTATGCCTTTCCTTAGCTGAATTAGCCCATTGCATACTTATTATTGTATGCTGAGTTAAAATCTCAGTTATTTGAGTTTTTTCGGTAATAACCCGATTACAACTTCCATCCAACTCAATTAATAGCATGGCTTCAGCTTCAGTATTTAAACCCAAATTGAAAGATGCTTCAGTAGCTTTAATAGTGACATCATCAATTAATTCTAGGGCTCCAGGAATTATTCCATGAGCAATAATATCACTAACTACATAAGCGGCCTGCTCAAGACTATCAAAATAAACCACAGCAGTTTCAATACTTTGAGGAATCGCCGTTATATTTAAGTAAGCTTCACATACGATACCTAAAGTACCTTCACTGCCAATAACCAAATGTAAAAAATCAAGATCGATTGGATTATTAAACTTTTGCCCAAGCGTTACAATGTTACCAATTGCATTTACCATAACAATTCCATTAACATGTGCTCCAGTAGTACCACATTTAAGTGTATGGGCGCCACCAGCATTTTCAGCTATATTGCCACCAATAGTCGAAGCCAACTGACTGGATGGATCGCAAGGAAATTGTAACCCATATCTTAAACAGGCCTTCGAAACCTCAACATTAGTAATACCAGTTTCGACATGAACCATATTTAATTGCGGATTAATTTCCATTATTTTTTTCATCCGCGTAAGCGCTAGACAAATTCCACCCAAATAGGCAGTAGCCCCACCCGATAAGCCAGTACCGGCTCCACGGGGAATTATTTTAAGCTGGTGTTGACTAGCAAGCCTTACAACTTGAGCTACTTGCTTCGTCGACCCAGGTAATAAAACTAAATCAGGAATTCCTTGATCAACGGTTTCGGCATCACATTCATAGACTATTCTATCAGGTAAATCAATTAAAACATTGTTTTCACCAATAATTTGTTGAAATGATTTAATTAATAAAGCTGAAATACTTGTAGTCATAATAATTGCTTAGGTTAAAAAGCTGGTAATTGCCTCTATATTCAATATTATTTAGTGAAAAAAACAACAAAAAAATTATTTTAATAACTCATTTACTTTAAATTTTCGCTATCGCCAGTTGTATAACGAAAGCCTTGTTCTCCACTATTTTGCGTAAACATTCCTCCTTTTTCCACAAATTTACGCTTCGAACCATTGGGAAATTTTAAAATCTGGACTTCGCCATCTAAAGAATTAACAACCATTGTAAGCATTTTATCAAATTTTGGATTATTACTAGCTTTATCAATTTTTACATTATGAATATGACCATCACTAGTAACTATATAAGAAACAAAAGCTTCTAAAGGCTCACCATTATTAAAAGCCATTTTAGTCATTACCTGAAATCGCTGAAACACTTCACTAGCAACACGTTTATGCCAATTATCCCAGGCTAGTTTCATTTGCGGACTATTTTCAATTCCGCTTTCATATTTAGGATTAACAAAATTACTAGAATTTTCAAAATTTTGTAATTGTGATTCAAGTTTATCAAGCTGAGTACCAAACGATGGCGTACCCTTATTATTTGGCACAACTGTATTAGCCGGATTAAAACATTGATTAGAATTTGAAGCATTAGAAGCATTAAAGGAACCAAAGCTATCATTATTTGGATTGGGGTAATTACCAAAAGTACTATTTAAATCACTGCGATTAAGCCCTTGATCTAATTTAGTACTTTGATTTACCGTACCTTTCAAAATGGTTTTTTGGGCATTAGCCATATTTAAATAAGTCGCAACTAACAAAAGCAAAACTAACAAAAAAGAATCATTAATTTTTTTTATCAAATTATTCATAAGTATAATTTTTACGAAATTCATCCTATAATTATAATTAAAATTATTTCCATATCATTAATATTATAAACCAAAATAAATTAATAAACTAATTAATTTGTCTGGTCAATTAAAACTACACACTCAATATTAACCCTACCTACCTCAATTTAAATACTAAAAATGACCTTCGCTTCTGTTATAGATTCCCATGCTCATTTATTAAGTCAATACTATGAAAATATTGACAATGTTCTGGCTAAGGCCAACGAAGCCAACGTAAAAATCATGATCGTACCAGCCGTAAATATTGACACCTGTCAAGAATCAATTAATTTAGCGCAAAAACATGAAAATATCTATGCCGCTATCGGTCATCATCCCCATGAAGCTAATCTATACAATAAAGATACGGAAACAAAATTATACGAATTAGCTAAACACCCTAAAGTAATTGCTATTGGTGAAACAGGTTTGGATTTTCATTACAATTTAAGTTCAAAAGCTCAACAGCTAGATGCCTTTCGTAGCCAGATTAATATCGCTAAAGATTTAAACAAACCCGTGATTGTACATTGTCGCGATGCCTTTAGGCAAACCTTTGATTTGTTGGCTGAGTTAAATCATAAAATAGGAGTATTTCATTGTTTTACTGGAAATCCGCAAATGCTTGAAGAAATTTATGCTTTAAATTTTCACATATCATTTTCAGGAATAATTACTTTTCCTAAATCTTTTGAAATACAAGAAACAGCTAAGCTTATGCATCTTGATAAGATGCTAATTGAAACTGACTGCCCCTATCTTACACCGGTTCCCCATCGCGGTAAAACCAATGAGCCAAAATACATCTGGCACACCTTAAATAAAATCGCCAGTTTAAGAGGTATGGACAGTGACGATCTAGCTCAAATCACTGCTGCCAATACGCAAACTTTATTTAATTTACCAATAAGTAAGTAAATTGATATGGCTGATTACATTAAATGGCAAAGTACAACTTCTTAAATTGGGCACAGTCTTAGCCCATAAATCAAGGTCAAAGTTTAAATTAAATGACTGAATTACAGTTGTCAAAGATCTAAAATTCACCTTTTAGTCTTTATTCCTATATTATTTATAAAATTAGTAAATATTTGCTTAAGCAAGGTCTAAAACCATAAAACTTAAAATATAATTTGAATAAGTAAATTATTTATTCTTAGATATTAACATAAACATATGAATGAAAAAAAATCACCTAATCAATTTGTTATTGGCTTATTATGTGGCTTAAGTTTAACGTTAGCGTTTTATCTGGGGCATTATTTCTGGCCCCAAAGTACCCAGACCCAAAAATTTGAATCAAGTTTAACAACTAATAACACCTTACTTAATAAGCCTAAAATAAATCCTAGTCAAATACCTATCTGTCAAAATACCGTTGCCGATATTGCGAACAAAGTTAGTGGCAGTGTCGTCAATATTGATATCAGTAAAACAGTTACAGTTGCCAATTCTTTATTGCAAATGCCTTTTAATGAATTCGATTTTTTCTTTGGTCCGAATCAATCACCATTAGGTATTAATCCTCAACCACGCAAATATGAAAAGAAAGGCTCCGGTTCTGGTTTTATAATCCGGTCAGATGGTTTTATCTTAACTAATAATCATGTTGTAGGCCAAGCTGACGATATTGTCGTCACTTTAAATGATAAGCGAAAATTTAAAGGCAAAGTATGGGGAAGAGATAGCTATACCGATTTAGCCTTAGTAAAAATCGAAGGGGATAATTTACCCGTTGCGACTCTGGGCAATACCAAAGATATTCGGCCTGGTGATTTTGTCATTGCCATTGGATCCCCACTTGGGTTAGATCATACCGTAACTTTTGGTATCATCAGTGCACTTGGCCGATCGCTTGGCGATCTTAATAGTAATTTACAGTTAATTCAAACCGATGCAGCCATTAACCCAGGAAATTCTGGCGGACCGCTTCTAAACATTCAAGGTGAAGTTATTGGTATTAATACCGCAATTAGAGGTGATGGGCAAAATATTGGTTTTGCAATTCCAGTTGATTTAGCTAAAGATATTTCTCAACAATTACTTGAACACAAAAAAATTCAAAGACCTTATTTAGGAATTTACATGCAGGATTTAGATGATAAACTAGCATTGTCACTTGGTTTACAAGCAAACGCCAAAGGGGTTATCGTGGCTAAAGTCATTCAAGATTCACCAGCACAGCTAGCTAATCTTATCCAAGGTGACGTAATTATCAAAATAGATGGTAAATCAGTTATATCGGCTAAAGATATTCAGGAAATTGTTAAAGGGCATAAAATTGGTGATAAACTACATTTATTAATTTTACGCCAAGGTCAATTAACACCAATAGAATTAGCTGTTGGTGAATATCCTGACAAAAATTTAAAGTAAGTCAATCAATAATGAATAAATTAGCCATGGTTTTAAATGGTATTAATCAACCCTTAATTTTAGAACAAATTGAGTTACCACCTTTAAAGCATAACGAAGTACTAATTAAAATTAAAGCCTGTGGTTTATGCAGAACTGATTTACATATTTTAGATAATGATTTGGTAGCTCCAAATTACCCAATTGTCCTTGGACATGAAATTATTGGTGAAATTATTGATTTAGACAAATCAGTTAATGACTATAAAATTGGCGATAGAGTTGGCGTACCCTGGCTCGCCAACACCTGTAAGCAATGCAAATTTTGTTTACATAACCAGGAAAATCTCTGTGACGAAATTCAATTTACCGGGTACACAATTGACGGTGGTTTTGCCAGTCATACTATAGCTAACGCTGATTATATTGTAAAACTACCTGATAATTACACCGATATTGAATTAGCTCCATTTATGTGCGCGGGTCTGATTGGCTATCGCGCTCTCAGTTTTTTAACCCCAGGCTCAAAAAACATTGGACTATATGGATTTGGAGCTGCAGCTCACATTGCGACCCAAGTATTACTTTATCAACAAAAAAATGTTTATGCTTTTACCCGTCCTGGTGATACCATAAAACAAAACTTTGCCAAATCACTTGGGGCTATTGATGCATATGACAGTAATTATACCGATGGACTGAAACTTGATGCTGCTATTATTTTTGCTCCAGACGGAAAATTGGTAATCAACGCCTTAAAAGTTCTCAACAAAGGGGGTACAGTAATTTTAGCCGGAATCCATATGTCTGATATCCCTAGCTTTGCCTATGATTTAATTTGGCAAGAAAAATCGATTAAAACTGTAGCCAATTTAACCAACCACGATAAAACTATTTTTTTTAACTTTATTAAAAGGAATCGAATTATAGCGCAAACCACAACATACAACATTAAGGATCTAAATCAAGCAGTCCTAGACATGAGAGCGGGTAAAATTCCAGGAGCCATAGTCATAACAATGTAATTTAATTTAAACACCGCAAATTATTAAATTTATTTAAAAAAACTTATTCTAAATAATCAAGATAATTTTCAATAACTTAGCATTTTATTGCTAAAATAAGAGGAAAGTTATTAGTTAAAGAGGTAAAAATGTCTTTTAAACTTAAATCTATTAGTCTAGGCTTAACTGTTTTAATGTCATTGGTTAATAATGGCTATGCCGCCAGCGACAGTGATAATGAGACACCGAAAACGGTATTGTATAACTATGGTCATCATGAACAGCATGGAGGTAAAGCGATTGTCCGCCAAAGCGGTCAAGTGGATGCCTATAATGGAGCTGACATTATTGCCTATGACAATTCCGTCATAAAAGCTTATGACAACTCTAAGGTTGAAGCCTATGGCAATTCGATTGTATATGCAAATGCCAATACAGTTGTTAAGGCCTTTGATAATGTTCGCGTGTTTGCCACTAATTTAGCTAAAGTTGAAGCCTCAGGTAGTTGTACGGTTGAAGGCAAAGAAAATACCAGTGTCGAAGCCCATGGTAATTCAAACATTACGGCTCGGGACAAAGTCAAAGTTAAAGCCTCCGATAATGTAACAGTCAGCGCTACTGGAGACTCAAACACAACAGTTGATGGCAATGCCTTAGTTATTGCTGAATCCGATAGTCACGTAACAGCCTCCGGCAATGCCACGGTTAAAGCCTATGATCATAGCGTTATCCACGCTGTACCTAATGCCAATATTGAAGCCTGGGGTCATGCCACGATAAATGCAACTAAAGATACCAGAGTAGAAATACATGAAAATGCAACACTTAATGCGCTGAAATAACTTTTAAGGATTTATTATGCAATTTACTCATCTTTATAATCATCATAAAATATCTTTGATGCTAAATTTTTGTCAAAGTCTAAGTCAATGTAAAATTAAATCGCTTATTTTTAGCCTATTAACTGTTTGCTTAATATTTACCCTTCAACCAGAATCTTGGGCTAAAGATAATACAATAATAATTTCTTCTGGCTATATGGATTTACGTGAAGGCAAAGCCATTGTTAAAAACTCTGGACAAGTTGATGCCTATGAAAATGCCCAAATTAAAGCTTACGAAAATGCGGTAATTAGAGCTCACGATAAAGTTACGGTGGAAGCCTATGGCAATTCCCAAATCTATGCCAGTGCTGAATGTGCGGTAACAGCTCACGACAATGCCCGTGTTGTTGCGAGCAATGATGCTAAAATTACGGCTGAAGGATCGGCTAACATTCAGCTGAAAAATAACGCTAAACTTACAGCCACAGGCTCGTGTCAGGTTTCAGCCAAAGATACCTCTAATGCTACCGTTACAGATAACTGTTATATTGTTGCAACTGATAAAAGTATAGTAACCGCTAGTGGTAAAGCTAACGTTTTAGCAGAAGGCAAATCAGTTATTACGGCTTGTGATGATGTAACGGTAAAAGCCTATGATAAAGCTACCGTAACCGCTAAAGACAATGTTAAAGTTACCGCTAATGGCAATTCAATAATTAAAGCCACCAAATCAGTTGAAGTCGAATTAAACGATCAAGCCAAGTTAGAAAAACTTAAATAGTTCATTTATTTGGAGTTATATATTATATGCAAGCAGATAACCTGGTTATTAGTACTTCTTTGAATAAAAATAGCCGCAGCCGTCTTTTAGCCAAATATGCTCTAACTAAGTTTACTAACCCAGTTAACTATCTAGATTTACAAGACTTTGATTTACCCTTATGTGATGGCGAGAGCTGTTATAATCATAATAACGTATTAAAAATTAAACCAATAATTGAAGAAGCAAAATTTATTATTATTAGTCTACCAGTCTACAATTTTGCGCCAGGCAGCAGTGCTAAAAATTTAATTGAATTAACCGGAAATGTATTTAAAGAAAAAGTTATAGCATTTATGTGCGCTGCTGGCGGTAAAGCCAGTTACATGTCAGTTATGAGCCTAGCCAACAGCCTTATGCTGGATTTTCGCTGTATAATTGTGCCCCGATTTGTTTATGCCAGTCGCGAAATTTTTACCAACAATGAAATTTCCGAAGAAATTAAAGAACGAATTAATATGCTTATTGAAACAGGCGAAAGAATAAAATCAGTTCTCTAATCACTTTAAAACTATTAATTATTTAGGTAACCATTTTGAACAATAAACAAACAAGCCTTAAGGCCTTGGACTATTCAAATTTACTTTTAGCTGCTTCAAAAGATACGATTGGCCCATATCTATCAGTGTATTTAAAATCAAATTACCATTTTGATTCTATGAGTATTGGTATTGCAATTGCTAGTGCTAATTTTAGTGGTATTATTTCACAAATACCAGCTGGCGCATTTATTGATCAAATTCACAACAAAAAAATTATTATTCAAATAGCAGCAATATTTACGACCTTAAGCCTAATAATTATTTTAAAACAAAAATTATTATTTTTTATTATCCTCGCACATGGGATCATCGGTTTAGCAACAGCAACAATTAACCCAACAATTTCAGCAATATCGCTTGGCCTGGTTGGACAAAATAAATTTGCCCGAAGAGTTGGACGCAACGAAGCCTTAATTCACGTTGGCAATGTTTTTGCTGCAATTACAACTGGGATAATTGGCTGTTTTCTAGGGAACCAGTATATTTTTTATTTTATAGCACTTTTGTGCATATTAGGAGTTTTAAGTGTCAATAATATTAGCAATAATGAAATTGATTTTGAATTAGCTCGTGGTGGCTTAAACAAAGATAAATACAATCAAACCCTAAATGTTTCATTAATGGAAAGCCTAAAAAACCGTACCGTCATTATTTTATTCATTACTTTTTTCTTGTTTCACTTTGCTAATGCAGCTTTGCTTCCCGGGATCGGACAGAAACTAAGCGAAAGCAATCCTCATTTATCCTCCTTAAATATGTCAGCCTGTATCATCATTGCTCAATTGGTAATGATACCAACTGCCATTATTACCAGTAGATTGATACCTAAAATTGGGATAAAAAAATTGTTTATTATTGGTTTTCTCTCACTGCCATTAAGAGCTCTATTATTTTCAATATTCAATTCTCCATTACAGCTTATTCTAGCGCAGGCTCTTGATGGCATAAGTGCTGGCGTCTTTGGCGTAACCAGCATTGTTATGATATCTAATGCTGCTAAAGGAAGCGGTCGGTTTAATTTTATTCAAGGCTGTGCTAGCAGTATAATTGGCGTTGGTTCCTGTTTAAGCAATTTATTTAGTGGCTATTTAATTAAAACATATGGCTACCATATTAATTTTATGATTTTGGCAGCAATTGCTATAATGGGAATTATTCATTCATTTATATTTATCGATAGTACAAGGAATTAAAATAAATTGCCACCTTTCAGTCTAAATATAATTATGCCAATATTATTTTTATTGGTTCTATATTTTGTAATCAAACCACCAAAACTACTGTCTATTGCTGCTGTCAGTGGTTTTGGGTCACTATTAACCATATTACTGGGTTTTGTTAAATTAAATGATTTAAATCTGGTAATTACAACCTGCTGGGACGCAATTTTAACTTTAATTGGCCTTATGCTTATTTCGATTAATCTAGAAGCCAATGGATACTTTACCTGGCTAGCCAAAGGCATTCTCAAATTAGCCAAAAACAATGGTTTTTATTTATTAATTTTACTTTCATTACTTACCTCAATTACTGCAGCTATATTAGCTAACGATGGTGCAGTATTAATTATGACACCACTAACTTTTGCCATTACCAAAGTCTTAAATTTAAAAAACAAAACGGCATTTGTCTATTTATTTACAGTTGGCTTTTTATGTGATGCGGCCAGCACACCACTATTAGCTTCAAACCTAACTAATATTTTAATTGCTGATGCTTTTTCCATTAATTATCTAGCCTACGCCAGAAAAATGCTCTTACCAACCATAGCCATAATAATTAGTACACTTGGCGTTATTCTCCTCATATTTAAATCCAACATCCCACACAAATTTGATAGCCCGGAAACAATATATACTCATAATTTACCAATCAGCACAATTATTTTTAGTTCATTAATATTAATTGCCTTATTACTGGAATTTATTTTAGCCTCATTTTTCTGTCTTCCGATAGCCTTTATTGTTATTCCTTCAGCTTTAATTTTAGCAATATTTAACCATAAATTTAAATATTTATCTTACTACACAATGGCTAAAAAAATTGACTGGTCCATAATAATTTTTGCTCTAAGCTTATTTATTATAATCGTTGGTTTATTTAACAGTCACTACCTAGATTTTATTAAAACTTTTTTTTATCTTCATAAACGTACTTCTTTAGCCAATAATTTTAGTCTAGAAATATTTTTAAGTATCTTATCATCAATTTTTAATAATCTACCTGCTTGTCTTATTAGCATTATCACCCTAAAACACCTAGATCTTACCAATGTCGAATTAAATAATATAGCCTATATCTCAATTTTTGGTACTAACATTGGCTCAAAATTGTTACCCTATGGATCCTTATCAACAATGCTCTGGTTAGATATATTAAAAGAACATGGCTATGGAATTGGCTGGAAGACCTATTTTATCTATTCAATACCACTAACCATAATCTGTTTAATTATTGGCGGCTTAATCTATTCATTTAATTAAAGAAAGTCTGTTACAGTCACTTAAACTATTGACAACGGCCTAAGTATTAACTAAACTACAAAAATATTACGGACAATCAATATAATAAAAAATGCTCCTTTATTAAGGCATCAATTAACTGTTAAGTAACTTTGTCTTATAAAGATATACTTAATTATGCTAAAAATTTTTTATTAAGTTGTATATTTGTCAAATAAGTTTTTAATGAGATTATAAAAAATGTATAAAACAGCCGCAAAAACCAGTTTAACTTATCTTACTAGTCCTGAAGTCGAAAATATCAATGCTTATTGGCGAGCCGCAAATTATTTGTCGGTTGGCCAAATTTATTTAATGGACAATCCTTTATTAAAAGAACCATTGAAACTTGAACACATCAAACCACGATTATTAGGGCATTGGGGAACTACGCCAGGTCTTAATTATATCTATGTTCATTTAAACAGAATAATTAATAAATTTAACTTAAACATGCTTTATATAACTGGACCAGGGCATGGTGGACCAGGATTAGTAGCTAACAGTTATTTAGAAGGCAGTTATACTGAGACCTATCCGCATATTACTCAAGATGAATTAGGCATAAAGCGCTTATTTAGACAATTTTCCTTCCCCGGAGGGATCCCAAGCCACGTAGCTCCAGAAACACCAGGATCGATTCACGAAGGTGGCGAACTTGGCTATTCATTACTTCATGCTTATGGCGCTGTTCTTGACAATCCTGATTTAATCGTAACATGTGTCGTTGGTGATGGCGAGGCCGAAACTGGACCATTAGCAACGAGTTGGCATTCAAATAAATTTATCAATCCAAGCCGTGATGGGATAGTTTTACCAATTTTACATTTAAATGGTTATAAAATTGCCAATCCAACTTTATTAGCTCGAATGAGTGATGACGACCTTAATCACTTATTTACAGGTTATGGTTATAAAGTTCATTTTGTTGAAGGATCAGATCCAGAATATATGCATAATTTAATGGCTTCAACTTTAGATAATATTGTAGGTGAAATCCAAGCAATTAAAACAAGCTTTAAAACACAAAATGCTTCTACCCCACCACTTTATCCAATGATTATTATGCGGACACCTAAGGGCTGGACAGGGCCAGAAATTGTTGATGGAATTCAAATTACAAATACTCATCGCAGCCATCAAGTACCATTAAGTGAATTGGCAACCAAACCCGATCATCTTAAAATTCTCGAAAACTGGTTGTTAAGCTATAAATTTAATGAATTAATTGATAATGACGGCAAAATGCTTCCGCATTTAATTAATTTACCACCCAAAGGTATTAAGCGTATGAGCGCAAACCCCCATACAAATGGTGGCTTATTATTAAAAGATCTAGAATTACCGAAAATTGAAAACTATCAAGTAACTATTACGCAAAAAGGCCAAGTTGAAGCTGAATCAACCCGGATTCTAGGTAATTATTTAAGGGATGTATTTAAACTTAATACCAAAAATCAAAATTTCCGCATCTTTGGCCCAGATGAAACGGCCTCAAACAGATTAGGTAATGTTTTTGAAGTAACCAACAAAGTATTTATGGAACCGATTTTAGCTAGTGATGATAGTTTAAGCCAGGATGGTCGTGTTATGGAAGTATTAAGTGAACATATGTGTCAAGGCTGGCTCGAAGGTTATTTATTAACTGGTCGCCATGGCTTATTTAACTGTTATGAAGCTTTTATTCATATAATTGATTCAATGTTTAATCAACATGCCAAATGGTTAAAAGTCACTAAAAATCTACCCTGGCGCCGTCCCATTGCCTCGTTAAACTATTTATTGTCTTCACATGTCTGGAGACAGGATCATAATGGTTTTAGCCATCAGGATCCTGGCTTTATTGATCATGCCATAAATAAAAAAGCCGAAATAATTAGAGTATATCTGCCACCAGATGCTAATACCTTATTATCAGTAGCTAATCATTGCCTGGCTTCAAAAAATAAAATCAATATAATTGTTGCTGGTAAACAGCCTCAATTACAGTGGTTAACGATGGAAGAAGCCTATAAACATTGTAACGCTGGTCTTAGCATTTGGGAATTTGCGTCTAACGATGAAGGTAGCGAGCCCGATGTCGTTATGGCCTGTGCTGGCGATGTACCAACATTAGAAACGCTGGCGGCTGTAGATATTTTACGTCGAAATCTGGATGACATTAAAATACGAGTGGTTAATGTTGTTGACTTAATGACTTTACAGCCAAATTCCGAACATCCTCATGGTTTAAGTGACTTTGAATTTGACAGTGTATTTACGGCTGATAAACCAATAATTTTTGCCTATCATGGCTATCCCTGGCTAATTCATCGTTTAACCTATAGACGAACTAATCATCATAACCTTCACGTACGTGGCTACAAAGAAGAAGGGACAACGACAACACCATTTGACATGGTTGTTTTAAACGATCTCGATCGCTTTCATTTAGCTAAAGATGTAATTGAAAGAGTCCCTAGACTTAAAACCAAAGCGGCTCGACTTATGCAATTACTGCATTATAAATTAATTGAGCATAAAGATTATATTCTTAAACATGGCGATGATTTACCTGAAATTAAGAATTGGCAGTGGACTCTATAAATTAGTATCATATAAGGATAAAGCGCTAATGAAAAAAAACGAAAATGATGATTCTAAAACCAGTAAAACCAAGGCAAAACCAAGTAAAGTCAAAGCAACCGTTACTAGCCCTAAAACCAAGTCAGTTTCATCGATTCAAGCAACAAATAAAAATCCAAACTATGTTTTAACAACAGAATTAGACGAACGAACTGGTTTAAATATTGAATCATTAAAAGCTGGTTTTGTTGATCATTTATTTTACGACTTAGGAACATATATAGGCCGAGCCAATTTAAATGATTATTATATTGGCCTGTCACTAACAATTCGCGATAGATTGCTTAGAAGGTTTTTAAGCACGCAAAAAACTTATTTAAATAAAGATTCACGAATACTTGGCTACCTGTCAGCCGAATATCTACCAGGCACACATTTGGGTCAAAATGTCATTAATCTAGATTTAATTCAAGAAATGCAAGAAGTTTCCAAGATCTCGAATTATAGTTTAGATCAATTAATTGAACACGAACCAGAACCAGGATTAGGTAATGGCGGTCTAGGCCGGTTGGCATCCTGTTATATAGAATCGTTAGCCACTTTAAATTATCCAGCAATTGGTTATGGTATCAGATATGAATACGGTATTTTTCGCCAATTAATTCAAAAAGGTTGTCAAAAAGAAATAGCTGATCGCTGGTTACATAGCGGTAATCCCTGGGAAATAAGGCGACCAAAACAATCGTCAATCATAAAATTTGGTGGTTATACCCAAAGCTATACAGATAAAAATGGTAAGTATCGAGTGGAATGGGTACCAAGTTATCAGGTTACCGCAATGCCTTATGACACCCCTATTCCAGGGTATAAAACTAATATGTGCAACGTTCTTCGACTATGGAAAGCAGAAGCCATCCAAGATTTTAGCTTTGAAGTATTTAATAGCGGTAATTATTTTGAAGCAGTACACGATAAAATATTATCTGAAACCATATCAAAAATCCTATATCCGAATGATGCGATTTTTGAAGGTAAACAATTAAGACTGGCACAGCAATACTTTTTTGTTTCAGCATCAATCCAAAATATGATTGATTTACATTTTCGTCGTGGTGATAAAATCCATAATTTTCATAAAAAATTTGCCATTCAGTTAAATGATACCCATCCAAGTATTGCTGTGGTTGAATTAATGAGACTGTTAATAGATGTGCATGATTTAAGTTATGAAGAAGCCTGGACAATTACCACCGGAAGTATAAACTACACAAATCACACCTTAATGACCGAAGCTCTGGAAAAATGGCCAATTTCTTTATTTAAACGAACTTTACCTAGACATCTGGAATTAATTTATGAAATTAACCAACGTCATTTAGATAAAGTTAGAGCCAGTAATAAATATGATGATAATTTTATTAGTAGGGTTTCTTTAATTGATGAAACAGGTGAACGCTACGTCAAAATGGCTAATTTAGCTGTAATAGGTGCTCAACATATAAATGGTGTAGCTAAATTACATTCGCAACTTTTGAAATCTCATTTGTTTAATGATTTTTATATTTTAAATCCTGAAAAATTTACTAATGTAACTAATGGTATAACACCAAGAAGATGGCTTAAAAATGCCAATCCTAATTTAGCGAATCTATTAGATGAATATATTAATACAAATTGGCTTAATGACTTAAATCAAATCAAGACAATTGAAAAGTTAGCCTATGATAAAGATTTTCAAAAGAATTGGCTTAAAGTCAAAAAACAAAATAAACTGAATTTAGCTAATTTTATTGAAACCAGTCAAGGACTTACGATTAATCCCGACAGTTTATTTGACTGTCAGGTCAAACGCATTCATGAATATAAACGCCAGCATTTAAATGTTTTGCACATTATTAGCTTATACAATAAAATCAAGAATAACTTTAATACAAACATTACGCCAAGAACTTTTATATTTAGTGGTAAGGCTGCACCAGCCTATTATATGGCTAAACAAATAATTCAGTTAATTAATGCTGTAGCTAACACAATCAATAATGATCCTTCCGTTAATGAAATTTTAAAAATTGTTTTTCTGCCTAATTTTAGTGTAAAACTTGGTCAAAAAATTTATCCAGCAGCCGATCTTAGTGAACAAATTTCCCTAGCTGGCACTGAAGCATCCGGAACCGGTAACATGAAATTTTCCCTAAATGGAGCTCTAACCATTGGTACGCTTGATGGTGCTAATATCGAAATCATGGATTATGTGGGTAAAGATAATTTGTATATCTTTGGCATGACTGAAACTATGGTTCAGGCAAGTAAAAACAATGGCTATAATCCACATTCATTCTATGAAAGCAATCCAGTTTTACGCCAGGCTATTGATTCAATAAGTAATGGGGTTTTTAGTGATGGTGATAAACACATTTTTAATGATATTGTTAATAATTTAATATATAATGACCCATTTATGGTATTAGAAGATTTTGATTCATATATTAACACACAGGAAAAAATCAGTTCTGATTATTTAAATTCTCAAGAATGGGTAGCTAAATCAATTATTAATGTAGCTAATATGGGCTATTTTTCGTCAGATCGATCAATTAATGAATATTGTAAAAACATCTGGAAACTTAAACCAATTCAAGTTGATTTAGAAGATGCTATTCAGGCACGGTATCATTTAATTCATCATGACTAGTTTAAATTTAATTGTTAATTCAGGATCCAGTAGTTTAAAATTATCTATTTTTGAACTGTTTCAGGCAAATAAAGTAAAACTTATCCAAGAACGCACTTTTAAATTAATAGCTGAAAGTGACAATCATCAGCAAGAAATTACGGATCATCTAAATTCATTTCTGAGCGAAATTAATTTAGATGATCTAAAACTAATCAGCCATCGTATTGTCCATGGTGGCAGATTTTACCATGAACCCGTTATCATCGATGAAAAAGTCAATAAAGACATTAAAGATTTGGCTAAGTTTGCTCCCTTACACAACCTTTTAGCTGTTTATGCCATTGAAAGCTTGAAAATAAAACTTCCTCAATCTATCCAACTGGCATTTTTTGACACGGCTTTTTTTGCCAATCTTCCTTTAGCAGCCAAACTATATGCCTTACCGATTAGCTTTTACAATGACTTACATATAGAGCGCTATGGCTTTCATGGTATTAACCATGAATACTGTTATCATAAAATCAAAGACTATTATAAACACTGTCCAGCTAAAATAGTTATTGCTCATCTTGGGGCTGGTGCAAGCTTGTCTGCAATTAAAGATAACCAATGCCTGGATACGACTATGGGATTTACGCCTCTTGACGGCCTGACCATGGCAACTAGATCCGGCAGTCTCGATCCTGGTATCATAACTTATTTACTTCAGGAAAAATACAGCTTAAATCAACTGAATCATATTCTTAATTTTGAATCAGGCTTAAAAGGACTTTCCGGTATAACTGGCAATTTTCAAGAATTAATTAAATTAACGCATCAAGGGAATGAATCAGCCAAATTGGCATTGGATATCTTTGTCCATAATCTAAAAAAATATATATTAGCAATGGTCGCTAGCTTAGACGGTCTTGACTGCCTAGTGTTTACTGGTGGGATAGGTGAAAATTCAGCTTATTTACGCCAACGTATTACCGATGAATTAGCTTTCCTCAAAATTAAAATTAAACGCAGCGAAAATGTTAAACTCAAACTTAATTCTGCTGGACTAAAAAATATTGCCAAAAAATCCTCAAAGATTAAATTTCTGGTTGTAAATGCTAATGAAAATCTAGCTATTGCGTTAAAAAGTATTCCCTTCTTAATGAACTATTCTTAATCATAAAATATTGCTATAATTTTATTTATGAAAAATTTAGGTTTTATATTTTGGTTAACTTTAGTTACCCTCCTGTTTCGACTTTACACAATTGATTGGACTTCGATTTCCTGGCTTGAAGCACAAAATGCTAATATTACCAGTCTAAGTCATTTAACTGCCATAGGTAACAATCTGACTAATTCTGATTCGGGAATTTTATTTTTTGGTCTAAGCAAATTATGGACTTTAATTTTTGGGCAAACCAGCCAAAGCTTTCAACTATTTAGCCTGACGGCTTCAGTCTTTTTAATTACCGCAGCCTATTTTTTTGCTCGATCAATATACCAACCAATTATCGCAAAATTTTACGCCTTTACCCTATCAATTTGTCCTTTGGTTATGGTTTATTCCTGTAAATATAGCGCTATCACTGAAGTAACTTTATTAGCGTTGTTAAATACTTATTTCCTGTACAAACTTATTCCTGAACAAAAATCGCCTAAATTAAATATCTTTTATATTTTAAGCTTGTTGCTAACTATTCTTATAGCCAAACTTGGCTATATTTTTGTTTTAAGTCAATTATTTGTCGTTTTATTATTTTGTATAGGCCGCACTATTAATCTTAAAAGTTTAAAACTAGTTTTACTTCATCTTGCGCTTCCTTTAACTTTAACTTTTACACTAATGATTAGCCCATATTTCCGAGTAAATTGTTCGCTTGATTGGCTTTATTTAAATCAGCAGTTTTTTAGCTCAAATTTATTTAATTGTATATTAAATGGTAGTTTTAATGCACAGCATAACTTTATTAATTTATTTATTAGTCTGATTTTTATCCTCAGTTGTTTTACTTCTTTTTATCTAGCCAATAAACTTTTACCAGAAAAAATAAATAATATATTAACACCTACATCCAATAATTCGCCATCGACATTGTGGTTGTTTTTTAATCAAACTCAAGTAATTGCCATCGTTTTATGTTTAATCGCCTTTAAATACGAACATCTTAATTTCAGTGATTTTCTTTTAATAATACCATATTTAATTATGCTGGAAATAAGTTTTGTCTGTATCCTCTTTGCCAGATTTAAGCCTCAAACAATCCTTTCACTCAATATGTTGATTTTAACCATATTTTGGTGTGCTAGCTATAATTTCACCAGACAATTTCCCTTTTCTTCACTTAATCCAGCTATTAGTCAAATTAAGAATTTTATTAATTCAGCTAATGATCTGGTTATCACAAATAATGAATATGACAATCCCATTATGCAAAGGAACTTTGCTGATATTAATGATCGCTCTGACATAAAATCTTATGATGTTAATGGTGATAAAATTTATCCAATTTTACCAATCGCAAATTTAAAAAATTCGAACATAGTCATAAATAACGATATTAAACAAAAAATTATTAACACCTTAAATAACCAAGGTAATGTCTGGTACGTAAATTATAATCTAAATAATAAATTCAATCCCCAATTAGCAAAAACCAATCAAGACCAAATTCAAGAATTTTTAAATACCCATGGAAGGATCTGGCCATTATTGAGAACCAACCCCAGCATTGACATTGTCGGTATTACTGATACCAGTAAAATCTATTGCTATCATCAATGATACTTAATCAATGCTAAGACTAATTAATTGACCGCAGTAAAGCATTAACAATTCCCTTAATATGCCTGTAAATATCAATTAAGCAAACACTTTAGACCCTAGCCCCAGTTACTAAAATTCGTTTAATTACCATATTATTATCAATTAACTAGATTCTGAATGTATTTAAAATGACTTTCAAGAGCTTCTTTAATATCATTAAAATTATCGCCAGCAAATTTATCTAAAAGCCTTTCGCTTAAACTAAAAGCCACCATAGCTTTACAAATAATGGCACAACTAGATACAGCACACACATCTGAGCGTTCATAAAAACTAGTTGTTTCTTTAAAATCGGGAAAAGATATTGTCGGCAGACTTTGGGCTATTGTTGGTATCGGCTTCATAAAAGCATGAATAACTAACCTTTGGCCATTAGTCATACCACCTTCAATGCCACCAGCCTTATTCGACAAAGTTTTAAAAGGAATTGGCGAAAACGCATTATGAGGATCCAGGACAATAGCATCCTGAACCTTTGACCCGCTTAAATAAGCATTATTGATACCTTCACCAATTTCTACAGCTTTTATAGCCTGAATTGACATAATACTTTGAGCTAATAGGCCATCAATACGCCTGTCCCACTGCGTATAACTGCCAAGACCAATCGGTAGATTATCAGCCAAAATTTCAATAACACCACCAAGACTATTGCCTTGCTTTTGAGCTTGCTTAATTATATCAAGCATTTGTATTTCACAATTCAAATCAAGACATTGAAATTGTGAAGTCTTAATTATTTGATTAATTTCCGCAAGCGCATAACTGCTACTATCAAGATTGGACTTAATGGTTCCAATACTTTTAACATGACTGGTTAAGTTAATATTTAAATTATTGAGAAACTGTAAGCATACAGCTCCAATAGCTACACGCATGGCAGTTTCTCTGGCACTAGCTCTTTCCAGTACATTACGAATATCGCTGTGTTTAAATTTAATAGTTCCGGCTAAATCAGCATGACCCGGTCGAAAACTTGCTAAATTCTGGCGTTTATCATTAGCGATGGACAATTTATTTGCTGGGGTCAAATTATCAATTTGCATAATATCTTGCCAATTTTGATAATCTTTATTTTCGATTTCCAGACAAATCGGTCCACCGGTCGTTAAGCCAAATCTAATCCCGCCCGTTATGTTAATGATATCTTGTTCAATCTTTTGACGAGCACTACGACCATAACCTAATTGGCGTAATTTTAATTCATTGTTAATAAAATTTTGATTAATCGGTACATTGGCTGGCAGACCATCTAAAATAGCCGTCAATTTAGGTCCATGGGATTCGCCAGCCGTTAGGAATCTAAGCATAATTTAACCTATAATTATTTATCTTAATTTTAACTTAAAAATAAATTTAAGTACAGCTTAAAAGCTAACCAGTTTGACCAGGATTAACAAAATTAGTTAATCCTGCCAAGGGCAATCAACAACTGTAAAAATAATTGTAATATATTTTAGCTTTACATTCCTAAGCATAACTAATTAAGCTATCCCTTGCTAAAATTGCTTTAAGATGATTAATACTTCACCAGATTTTGCCCATAAACTCATTGTTGCCTTAGATTTTAACAATCGTGATACTGCCGTAACTTTAGCCAAAGAACTTTCACCACTGGGGGTTAAATTTAAAATCGGCTTAGAATTATATTTAGCGACCCAAGGCAGAATAATCGAAGACTTAGAATTTGCTGATCTGTTTTTAGATTTAAAGTTTCATGACATCCCTAATACCGTTCAACAAGCCTGTAAAACAGTATTATATCCTAATGTAAAAATTTTAAATCTTCATGCCAGCGGTGGAAGTGCAATGATGATGGCAGCTTGTGCTGCCCTGACGCAAGAAGCCAGTAAACAGGGTTTGACAAAGCCTAAACTAATTGCCGTTACAGTTTTGACCAGTTTGGATGATAGTATACTCCACAATGATTTTAACCTTAATTGTACAGCTAACGAATTAGTTAAGCACTTAAGCAAACTTGCGCAAACAAGTGGTCTAGATGGGGTTGTAGCTTCCGCCAACGAAGCTAAACAAATCAAAGAAATTTGTGGCCAGGACTTTCTGGTCATTACACCTGGTATCAGACTTGAAAATACCCAAACTAACGATCAAAAACGTATTTTAACACCTTATGCAGCCATTACTGCTGGTAGTGATTATCTGGTTGTCGGACGCAACATTACACAGTCGGTTAATAAAATTGAAACAACTAAAATCATTATCCATGAAATTACTAAAGCCTTAACCTCAATAACCCAATGACACCAAGTCTAAATTTCAAAGTAAGTTTAAGATAGCCACCAAGCTTTAACTTTATTCCAAAATGAAGCTTTAGCTTTATCTAGTTCAGCTCTTACTCTAAGTAAACGAAACTTCTCTAATTCACATTTAACCTGGGTAATTTCTAATTTTGTCTGACTATTCGATACGGCAACCGTTAAGGCTAAATCAGCTTGTGCCTGTAAATCAGGATAGAATTTTACTTGAGATTCAAGACTAGCAATTCGAGCTTTATCCTGAACTCTTTCTTCTAGTAAATTAATTATAGTTTCTTTAGCATCAAGCAATAGGTTTTTCATATTATCAATTTTGCTAGCTTGATCATCAAAACTAATTACCGAAACTTTATTGGCAAAGTTATCAACTTCACCTATCGAACTTTCCGTTTTAATAAGTGACACAAAATTTTCTAATACTGATACTAATTTTTCTTTAGATACGGTTACCTCACTGGCATTAATACTTTGTTTTTTTAACTCAGGAACACTATAAGCAACTTCTTCTGGGACTGTAAATACATTATCCAAGCCTTCAACTGAAGTTCGATCCTGATAAGACGGTAAAAAATTTTCCTTGTCAACAGAAACTGATTTTAAATTTTTTTTTGTATTAGCCATAAATTTACTCCAACCTAACCTTTATATTATCTACAAAATTAACCAACTTGTCTAGTACTATTTTAAAGATATCATATATACCCACAGCCGTTAAACGATATGCTAATATTAAAATTAGAATCATAAGTGTAATTTAAATTTGATGTTGAGATTTGAGAATTAGAATAAGACTTAGTTCTTAATGCATTGTCAAGATCACAGTGAGCTTCCTACCAAATAACGGACAAAAAAAACTCACACGACAAATATGATAAAATATTAATCAAGGAAAAAGATTAATGGATAAAAATTTAGAATATACAAAAGAAAATATGTAGCCTACTTACTACCGTATAGCTAACTACCGCAAGATTATTGCTAGATTGATATTAATGGCGTTAATTAAGCCTGTAGCCATATCAGTTAATGGCTCGCTATCACTGATTACAGTGTAACCTATCTGGACTTCACCACCGGGAAAATTAGAGTTAAAAAGTGTTATTGCTAAGTCGTCACCATTGGTTGCATAGCCACTTACTAATATATTAACATTGCCATTGTTGTTATTGCCTAAGCTTAATACTTTACTAAGCGCACTACTTTTGCTTACTGTATAGGTTGTATCCGTTGAATTAGGTGAAAATATATTTATAGTTGATGAAGTTGTATTAGCATTAATAATTGCGGTATTAGTCTTACCTTTTAAATTGACATTATTGCCTGTTGTTAAATTACCACCTATGGCCACCATTTCATTGACATTGTTAAAGCGATAGCTTGTAGCACTTATATTATTTGGTATAATTGCCGTATCAGTTAATCATTATTAATGGGTGAGTAAACTATAACATTTGTTCCCCACCCAAACACATGTTAAAAAAAATATCAATAAAGTAATCAAACTAATATTCTTTTGTTTTATTACTAAATATAGGATAAGCATAAAAGTTAAGCCATAGAAGTTTGAAAAAGGCAAATTTAATATTGCAATAAAAAACACTAATCCCATTGGGAAAAATATAAATAAATCTTGAAATAATTTAATATTAAATTGACACCCCATAGAAATTTGACTTCCTGTATAAAACCCGATATAGATTATAATAATTAGTAAAATGCCTTTTAAAAAAGGGATTTTGATTATAAAACCGTTATTATACATATACTAAATATCCTGACTAATATACGAAATTTCCATACCATATAGTGCATTAATTATTATTTTAAATTGATTTATATTTTAGGAGTAATCAGTACTGTAAAAATAAAATTATGTATAAAAAAAAATAATAAAATAATGTTATTAATTTTTTTTGTAGAAATATATAATAACATTAACAACCAATAAAATCCGAGATATAAATGGGTAAAATTGCCATACCAGCAGAATATAAAAAAAACCAAAAATTGATACAATCTTAAAAAATGAAATAAGCTAAAACTCTCAATTGAAATTAAATATGTTTTAGAACTTATTAATAATACTATTAGGGCTATTGTATATGATAAATAATGAGTCAATAAAAGATATAAAATCTTTTTGATGTTAATCGAAAATTCATGATTTAAGAATTTTTCTTTTGTAATCATAATTAATTTAATTATTTAAAATATGTGTAAGCTTGATAAATTTCAAATTTTTGACCTGTTGGTAATGGTTCACCAATATTATCGTTTGGTGAACCATTACCAATTTCACCATTGAAAAGGCTAATTTCAAAATCTATCATAGCATTATTTAGATCCATCAAGGATCTCGATAGTTTACTTAAACAGCCAGCTAATTTACGATCGCAACCTCTGCGACAACTTTGTCTTGTATTTTGATTACTAATACCTATTTGATTATGAAGGCATATATCATGTTGGTAATAACATTGATCTCTTTTATTTTGTGGAGGTATAAAATTCTTATCCCAAGGCAAGTGGGGAAAATTCCCAATTTCAGACCATTGGCTAGAACCATTAGTCCAGTTTGGCCCGCCCCAATTACCATAATGTTGCCATAACCCTAACGGATCCACACCCGCCACAGGATCATTCATCACATAGGCATAAAGATTAACGCCACCAGCTTCACCAATGGGATCGCGCGTAAGAAAGCGGGCTAAGCTTGGGTTATAGGCTCGGTACATGGTTAAGTTAAGGCCACTAGGGGCATGGTAGTAGTAGCCTGCGTATTGAAAATCACTATTTATCCCTGGCATTTGACCATTAACGCCAGAACTGGCTTGCTCTTGCCCAAATACCGTATAATTATACTCACTTACGAGCTGTCCGGTTGCATCAGTTACCTCCCTTATTGAACTTAAACTATCTCTTGTAAAATAATAATTAGTGCCACTTGTGCCACCACTATAACTAATCTGGCCATAGTTAAAATATTGGGTTGATAAATTATTATTAACATCTCGTGCCTCACACATTGTGTTACCGCACCAGATAAACTGCTTCGTACTTGTTGTTGTTCCACTTTGTGATTCGATAATTTGAACCATATGACCTAAAGCATCGTAA
>DAHXLC010000066.1 GCA_027371815.1 Candidatus Melainabacteria bacterium
AAAATACATTTTAAACTTATGAAAAAAATCTTAGCTCCTAAATAAAAATACATTTTAAACTTATGAAAAAAATCTTAGCTCCTAAATAAAAATACATTTTAAACCTATGAAAAAAATCTTAAATCTTAAATAAAATATGCTTAACACAACTAACCAAAATACCCTAAAATTACCGCTCTGGTCAAAACTCGTAATTGGTTTCGTCTTGGCCTGTATGGTAACTTTATCAACACTCATGATTTTTTGGATGGCTAAAGCTCCTAAAGAAATTAAAAATATTAAAGATTTGAGTAATGCTCCAGCTATTGCTAGTTCATTAGCGCAATTTAACGATTCCTTATCTAGCCGCTATAAAATTGATTTAGCAATTAGTTTTGGTCCTTATAATGTGCTTGAATTTATTAATGATAAATTATCCGAAAAAATAGTAATTTTCTGGAGTGATCTTAAGGTAGATCTCCAGAATAAATTACAAAGTTCCTATAATATTGGTATTTCAACCCCAGCCTATCAAGCTAAATTTATCAAAAAATTAAGTGAAGGTAATTTAAATGTTGCCAATGAAAAAATGCTGTATATTATTGGCACGCTTGAAGATATTAATAGTCGAAAGCAATATCCTGGCTTAGTTGGTTGTATTAATTTAACTAATAGAAATCGCATTATTACCCTATATGCCTGTCAGGAAAATCATAAAACATTTGATTTAGAATCATTACAACAATTTTTAAAATGTATTGTCAAATTTAATTATAATAAGAAGTAGTCGCTAAAGGAGATAAATATGTCACAACATACACAAGATACAAGTTTAGGTTGGATAAAGTTTTTCTTTATCTGTTTTTTTCTCGTTGTTTTTGGAATTGGCATTTATGCTGCCTTTAACTATAATGCTAATCCGCCAGTTCAAACTCAAAGTAGCGGTCACTAGAATTTAAAATGGTATCATGCGAAGTTATTAATATCGGTACTGAATTATTACTTGGTGATATTTTAAATACTAATTCAAGATATTTGTCAGTTGAATTAGCGAAGCTTGGAATTGATTTATTCTATCATATCAGCGTGGGTGATAATAAAGTAAGAATTATGGACACCATCCAAAATTCGCTTTATCGATCCAATATAGTAATTATTACAGGTGGACTTGGTCCAACTCCGGACGATATTACCGTTGAATCTATTGCTGAACTTTTTAATGAAGACCTTGTTAGCGATGATAAAATCATTGAAGATTTAAAAAGCTTTTACGCAAAAGTTAATAAACCAATCCCCGAATCAGCATTTAGGCAAGCGTTAAAACCCAAAACTGCCCAATTACTAAGTAATGATGTTGGTACGGCTCCAGCCTTATTCTATGACTTAAGTGAAATTCAAGCTAAACATTACAAAATCACTAATGACTTACCCAAAATTATCCTTGCTTTTCCAGGAGTGCCTAGTGAGTTATACTATTTATGGAATAAGTATGCCTTATCAATTTTAAAAGAATATTCACACAAGGTAATTTTATCAGACAATTTAAAACACTATGGCATAACTGAAAGTGCCCTTGCTGAATTATATAATGACCATTTAGCTTGCCCTAATCCAACTATGGCTACATATGCTAAAGAAGGAGAATGTGAGCTTAAGGTAACCATTAAAGCTGATAATCTTGCTACTGCCCAAAATCAAATTGATTTAATCAAGGAAATGGTAAAAGCTAAAAGCGGGCAATTATACTATGGCAACAATAATGATACATTAGAATCAGTATTAGCAAATTTATTAATTAAACAAAATTTAAGTTTAAGTATTGCTGAATCATGCACTGGTGGATTAGTAAGTAGTAAAATAACTAAAATAGCCGGCATATCTCAAGTTTTTAAGGCCGGTATTGTTTCCTATAGCAATGAAGCTAAAATAAATCTACTAAATGTAAATCCCGACATCCTCAATAATTATGGAGCCGTAAGCAAGCAATGTGCTGAAGAAATGGCTATCGGAGTTGCTAAAACTACTAATACTCAAATAGGTCTAGCCATAACTGGTATAGCTGGTCCAACTGGAGAAAGCCTGGGTAAAAATATTGGTTTAGTTTATTTTGCTCTTTATCACAATAATAAGGTCACTTCTTTTAAAGTCAACTTTCCGCCATCATTAACTAGAACTCAGATTCAGGAACGCTGCGCCAAAGAAGCTTTAAATATACTAAGAATATATTGTTTGAATTTAAATAATGGTATTAAACATGCAAATTCGTAAATCATTTACTTTAAAGGAAGCAAAATTACTTATTCCCGAAATCAGAGAATTGCTTATAAATATTAATGCTCGCTTAGATGATTATATCTATAAAATTGACAATTTAAAATTACAATATTATAAAATTGCCAATGAAACTGGAATAGAAAATATCAAATTAAGTTCAAGTCGATTTGATTTAAATTACCTTGATCAGGAAAAACTCAAGGACTTGTTTGATGAAATAAAATTTTACGAAAATATTTCCAAGGCTGAAGTTATTGAAGTTGTTGAAAATATCATGGATCGAGGCATTATTTTAAGAGATTTACGTACTGGTCTATTAGACTTTCCAGCCTTTGATCAAAATTTACTATATTATCTTTGCTGGCGAATTGAGGAAGATGATATTCATTGGTGGCATACACGCAACGAATCATTTATAAATCGGAAGCCAATCGCAAGTCTAATTGAATTCATTTAAAAACGTTATTCTGTTTCAGCATTATTGGAATTAGACTTGTCAAGCCATTTGATGAATTTATCATATCCTAATTTATCATAGCGTTTTTTGATACGATGGATTAATTTATTCATTAAATCCTTTTCTCCTAAAGCTAGACTAATTAGTTTTAGCTCACCATCAATATTTTTTAATTTCCAAATAATTTCATCACTTTCATTATTTAATTTTAAAATACTTTTTACATAAATTTCATCATCAACTTTGATTTCGTTATTTATAACTATTTTTCCTTTAGAAAATAATTTATGCCAGCGTGGGTAAAATTTTGACTCAATCATTTTTTCAAAATTATCAGTATATTTATATTTTTGATTATTGTTAAGTTTATCCCAATTAATACTGCCAATACTTTCTTTGGCCATAAGTTGATAAGCAATATATCGAGCGGTTTCAATTCTAAGCTTGGTCTGTAATTGATTACCATTCCACATCGAAAAAACCATTACTAAATGTTCAACAACTTCTTTACCAGTTGCAAATGCCAAGACCGGAATAATATTACAATTGAATAATAAAATCAGCAAAATAAATGATCGTTGTATTTGTTTAAACATAATTTATAAAACTGCTTGTTTTTTGTTAAGTAACATATAAGCTATCGACATCGAAAGCACTGCCCATATTAGCAAAACTATAATATCATAGGTAAAATTAACTGGCACATTTAACATTACCCCTTTAAAAGCTTCACTAGAATAATACATTGGTAAGAATTTGGCTGCCAATTGTTCACTCCTAGAAGTAGCCTCAACGGGAATAATTATGCCACTTACAAACATTAAACTAACCCCAAGAATAGTTACAGTCATCGTATAAACCCTGATTGTTTTAAGCATACAGGCAAACGTCAAACCAATTGAGGAAAAGCATAGCATCGATATTATCGTAACAAAAATTATGCCCCAGAAATTATTACCAAGGGTAAATCCACATAATAATGAAGTTATACATAAAGAAAGCCATAAAATAACACTAGCTTCGAAAGTTACTGTTAGTGACTTAGCAATTAACACTGATTTTAAACCATTAGGTACAAGAATAATTTGACGATAGGTTTTGTCAGTCCATTCATAAATCCAGGAAAAACCAATATTCATTGATGCCAACACATAACACATATATGCAGCTAAACCAGGAGTTACAAAATCGCGTAAGGTAAAATTGCCGGGAAATAAACTGGCTGATTTAATTGGCAAAGAAAGATCTGAAGACTTTTGCGTTAAAACAGCCAGGAGTCCCATCGATATTTGATCATCAATTAAAGGATTATGGCCTTCAGTAATAATTTCAACAGTATCTTCGAGTAAATTTTGGTTTACATAGGCTAAAGCAACAATTTTGTGATGAGCCAAATCTTCTTTAGCTATATCAAAATTATTATAATTTATGACTTGAAACCGACTGGTTTGATCTAAATGTTTACTTAGCGAACTAATATGACTGGGATCATAAAGACCAAAAGGCATATGAGTAGCTCCAGCAATCGTATTACCAACAACGGCAATGATTAAAATACCTAATAATATGCTAGCCATAAAATACATTGGACGCCTAGTCCATTGGACAATATCTTTTTTCATAATTGCTAATATTTGATGTATCATATTTTTAAATTTCATCCATAGAAGTTATAGCAATAAAGACATCTTCAAGATTAGGTTCAATACTGGAGAAATGAATATACTCAATATTATTTACATTCAAAAACAAATATATTGAATTAAAAAAATCTTTTAATTTGGTATTACGAGGCAGTTTTAACATAATATGATCTTGTAAATCATCATGTAAAATTTCACAGTCATGTATTGATTTAAATTTACCAAATATATCTTTGAAATATCTTAAGTTTTTTTTATCAGCAAATTTAATTAAAACATTGGTAACCGCATGAATTTTATCACGCAGGTAATCAATACTCCCTTCAACTACTAATTTTCCCTGACGTATAATACCAATTCTATTTGATAAAGCCTGAGCTTCATCAAGATAATGAGTTGTTAACAAAATGGTTATACCTTGCTCTTGTAGTGATTTTAACGTTTGCCAGATTTGTCGGCGCGATTTAGGATCAAGGCCTACGGTTGGTTCATCCATAAAGAGAATTCTGGGATGATTTAACATAGCCATAGCAATTGTTAATTTTCGCTGCATGCCACCAGAATAACTACCAACTAAATCATTAGCTCGATCCAAAAGATTGGCATCAATTAATAATTTTCGAATACGATCAATTAGTTCATTTTTTTTAATACCATACATTTGCCCCATAAAGTAAAGGTTTTCAAAAGCCGTAAGTTCTAAATATATTGAGACATCCTGGGAAACAACACCAAATACACCTTTGATTTTTTCAGGATGTTTTAAACCGTCCAAATTGTCAAGATAAAATCTGCCACTACTAGGCTTAATTAAAGTAGTTAACATATTTATTGTGGTAGTCTTGCCAGCACCATTTTCCCCTAATAAAGAATAAATTTCACCAGGATAAATTTCGATATTTAGCTTATCTACCGAAATTCGATTATCATATCTTTTGGTAAGTTCAACAATTTTAATACTTGGTTGAGCAATGTTTTGATTTGAATCCATTTTATTCGTTGTAAAAAAAACCTGTTAGGATAGTAAAAACAGATATATTAACTAAATTATAAGTCATGTTATTAAATAAAATTGAGCAAAGTAGCGAATCATTTAACAAAATGGTGCAAAGTTTTGCGTTGCCCCACAAACTTTTAAAATAACTTCAATTCGTGAAATTTTAAAAACTTTATAAATATCGGGCTGAATATTGGCGAACATTATTTTTATTGATTTAGAATTAGCTCTGACCAAAATTTCTTCAAGCCATTCAATTCCATCCACCGTAATAAAATTACAATTAATAAAATCGAGGAGTAAGTTACAATCATTATTAACTAGATATTTTTCAATATCATTCACAGGTTTATCTAGTATAGATGGTAACGATATTACTTTTTCAGGGGTTTGGGTCATTATTTTACTCTTATGTTAAATTTGTTTTCTATTTAAGGTCTTTTTCGTTTAGGATAAGCATCTATATATAAATTATAAATATCTTTCATAAACGGATATCCAGGATTCGTCCTTAGACTCATATCCATAAAGGTTGCTTGGACTAAACTAGGTATGTGTTTTTCATAGTCAGCAAAAGCTATGCCTAATTCTTCAATGGATAAAGGTTGATTACATACACGCGCAAAATCATAAATTTTTTGTCGTAAAGCTAAAATAAGTTTCTGTCGGGTTTCAAAAGACTCATTGGTATAATCTACCGAAATTTTCAACTCAGGATAAAGACCTAAATATTCAAAAGCGCGAACATATTTTAAATCAGCAATCCATTGGGGATAATTGGACTGAGCCATAAATTTATTGGGTATTTGTGAATTATAGGCTAAAGTAGTCAATAAAAATACCGAATTAGCTAGTCCGTGAGGAATATCAAAAACCGCACCAAAACTATGTGCCATAGCATGATTGAGACCTACTGAAGCATTACCAATAGCCATTCCCGCTAAAGTAGCAGCATTGTGTAGTTTATGGCGATAAATTATATTGGTTGGCTCGATTAAAACTTTAGGTAAAGCTTCAATAATAAGGCGCATCGCTTCCAAAGCCAAACCATCAGTATAATCCGAAGAAAAAGTTGAAACCAGAGCTTCTAAAGAATGCGTTAAAGCATCAAAAGCTGTATCCTTAGTAATGTTTTGGGGTAAACTTAATGTAAGATTAGCATCAATAATAGCCACATCTGGTAATAAGGTCTCATCAATTAAAGATAATTTTAAATGTTTACTATTATCCTTGAGCACAGCAAATGGTGTGACTTCAGAACCGGTACCGGAAGTTGTGGGAATGGCGATTAGTTTAGTTGTTAAAGCTTCCGGAAACTCACACATGCGGTGTCGAAAATCAAGGAAACTAATGGCAATTTCACTTAAATTCAAATTGGGATGATCATAAAATAACCGAACTATTTTAGCTAAGTCAATGACTGAACCACCACCAATAGCAATTATCGAATCACAATTAGCCTGTTTTATTTTAGCTAAGGCTTTTTCAACACAACTCCAATCTGGTTCATTGTTAATTTCAGCAAAAATTGTTGGTAATACCAAAGGCGGTAATTTCTCAATAACTTGATTAATAAAGCCCCTTTTCATTGCATTATGACTACTAATGATAAATGGATTTTTAATAGCCAATTCTTTTAAGTAACTTAAACTTCCTGGATTAGAATAAATTTGTTTTGTTGTCTTAAAGGACACTGAAAAATTCTTACGCTGAGGTTGTCTTTTGATATTTAACAGATTTTTAATACCAACATTATCGGTTGTAATATTACCGCCACCAGTACCACAGCCAAAACTTAAAGTGGTATTTAAATTGTTATACATTCCTCCTAAACCGCCAATGGAAGTTGGTGAATTAACAATAATACGGCCAGCATTAATAGAATTGGTAAATAGTTTAATAACTTGTTCATCTTTAGCAAAAATTCCGGATGTATGCCCTGTACCGCCAGCATAATTCACATCCAGGGCTCGGTTAATACCATTATTTAAATTATCCACAGTTACATAGCCAAGAACCGGCATTAATTTTTCAACAATTAATTTATGTTGTTGAATATTACCTTTAAGTTCACATAAAAGTATTTTAGTATTTTCCGGTACGTTAAATCCTGCCTGATTGGCAATAAAAACAGCTGATTGGCCAACTAACTTATAATTCATCGATCGTGATCTTGAATCTACAACAATATTGGCAAGCATTTCAATTTCATTATCTTGACAGATATAACAACCTAAATGCTTAAACTCAGCAATTATGGCTGGGGCAATTTCTACATCAATAATAAGCGTTTGCTCAGAAGGACATTCAGTTCCATTGTCAAATGTTTTGGAAATAATGATGTCATTTACCGTAGGTTTAATGTCAGCTGATTTATGAATATAAACTGGAGTGTTGCCAGATCCAACTCCTAAAGCTGGTTTGCCAGAACTATGAGCGGCCTTAACCATTTGCGTACCACCGGTGGCAAAAATAAGATCAATATCACTATGGGTCATGAGTATTTCAGTTTGACGTCTTAACCTAGGTGATTTTTCAATCCAAGAGATAAAACCTTTTGGTGCACCATTAGCAATTGCTGCGTCATATAGAATCTTGGCCGCAAGATTACTCGAATCAGCGGCCATTAAATGTGGTGAAAAGATAATGCTATTTCGGGTTTTAGCACAAGCAATACTTTTAAAAATAACCGTTGAAGTCGGGTTGGTCACTGGCGTCAGGGCAAGAATCACCCCTAAAGGTTCAGCTATTTCAACAATATTTTCATCAACCAGAATATTAATTTCACCAACAGTAGGCTTATCTTTAACTTGATTATAAAGAAATTCAGAAGCTACTAGATTTTTAAGAATTTTATCTTCAACAACCCCCATACGAGTTTCAGAGTACGCTTTTTGAGCAAGAAGTTGAGCTGATTCAATAGCAGCTATAGTCATAGCCTTCACAATTTTGTCAACCTGAGCCTGACTATATTGAATGAATACGGCTGAAGCTAATCTAGCCTGACGGGCTAAGAAATTTGCTTTATTATGGAGATTTATCTCAGACTTTTCTAGTGAACTTACCATATGTTATTCTTATAATTATTATTAGATAGTAATATAAATGTCTAAGTTTATTTGCAAATAAGAATAATATTAACTATTATTCTTATTTAATGTTATAAATAATTAATCATTTTGATTTCATATTAGAGATTTTGCGTAATTCTCCTCTTGAAAATTACCTTGATAATATATTAAAATATAAATTAACATATTTAAGTTGTTGAAGGTATCTATCATTATGTTTTCCGGTAAGGCGAATACCCCTAATCGACATAAAGCCAATGTGCAAATGCTAAATCGGATTTTGCTTATCTTTTGTATGCTTAATATGGCCAATACCCTAAATTCCAATGCCAGTAATTATTCTAGGCATGATAATGAGACTTTAGGACTTGGAAAAGCCCAATTACAAAACCCCAAAAATCTTAAAGTTACCGCAACAAAAATCCATTACTCTGAAGCCGAATTAACCAAACTAGCCTGTTTACATCTAAAACTTGCTGAACAGAATCAAGAATCTGACAATATTGTCCAAGCCATTAATGAATACCAGAAATCTATTAGTTTTAAGCCTTCGGCCTATGCCTATTATGGTTTAGGCAAATTATACTTTAATGAAGACAAATTAGTCTTTGCTAAAACCAATTTACAACGAGCCTTAAACTTGAAGCCTGATAGTTATAAAGTTTTAAGCCTCCTTGGCGAAATTGAGTTGCAAAGCAATGATTTAATATCAGCTCATTCACATTTGTGCAAAGCCTTAAAATTTAATCCTAAAGATTATCAAGCCGGATCCAATTTAGTTAAATTATGGAAAATTCAAATTAGTAAAGATCCGAAAAATTCTGATAATTATTTAGGCTTAGCTAAAACCTATCAACTAATGGGTAATCTTAAAGAAGCCCAAGCTAATTTTAAAACTGTGGTTAAACTAGATCCTAATAACCCGAATTTGCCTCAAGCTAGAGAAAATTTTAAAACTTGTGTACTAAAATATAAAGCCAAAAAAGATCTTATTGCAGCTCATAATTTAGCTAAACAAGGTTTATATAATGAAGCCTGTAACGAAGCTACTGAAGCGGCAAGTCTTTGTCCGGATGATGCTGGCGTTAAAATTTATCAAGCAACTCTTTATGAAGAAGCTAAACGTTACCCTGAAGCTTATAATATTTATTTAAACTCGCTCAAAATTGATCCTAACAATACTTACGCTCTTACAAGAATTAAAGCTCTGCATGGTCAATTAAGTAACTCTACTAATTCAAACAATGTGAACCCATTAGGTATAATTTCGCAGGCTAATAATATCGGTAACTATACTAATTTGTATAATTCGAATGCTGTAAACCCTTATGGTGTTAATTCACAAGCTCACATAAATAGCCTTGGACAATTTTTTGGTGCACTACGCAATGAAGGTATAGCCAGACAGTTAAACTTTCAGGATTATGAAGCTAAAGTGCACAAAAGTTTAACTGGTCGTAATTCGTATTATACAGCAACTGGACAATTAGGTGATTTACCAGTGATGCCAGGAACTGTGAAACCACAAATTCCCCTACCAGATTTAGATGCTGATACCAATACTGCCAATAACAGTGCCGCAACTGAAGAGACTCCAGTACTGGATGGTGGTGTTTCCCAAAATAGCTACGTTGGACAGGCCTTAGCTGAATTAAATTATCCGCAAAACGGAAAATTAACTGGTTTAAAAAATCTTGTCGGTAAGCAAATGCCTCAAATGCTTAATCCAACAACTTCAGACGGAAGAGAAAAATTAAAAAATATCATGATTGCTGCCAGTGATCTTATGGGTAAAGCCAATGGCAATTCTGAAAATAAATATGTTCAGGCGTTAAGCGATCTAACCAAAACTAAAAAAATTAATGAAAACGGCCAAGTTGTTGAAACGCCCAATAAATATGTTCAGGCCTTTAGTGATATAACCCAAAAACAATCGGATTCAACAGGCAACAAATTTGCTAATGCGTTTAAAGATTTAACTGATAATTCAACTAATTATAATGCTGACAATAACGTTCAGCAGAATAATTTAATCAAACCAGTTAATGAACCTAATTCCATATTTCAACCTAACAATAACAATATAATCAATAATAATCAAATTCCTAATTATCCGCAAAATAATCCAAATATTTTAAACAGCCCACAAATAGCTAGTTTAATCCAGAACAATCCAAATATTTTAAACAACCCACAAATAGCTAGTTTAATTCAAAATAATCCAAATATTTTAAACAACCCACAAATAGCTAGTTTAAT
>DAHXLC010000079.1 GCA_027371815.1 Candidatus Melainabacteria bacterium
ACTTAAACGGACAAATTATAATGACAAAGAAAATATCGGCTGGAGTATTTCTCTTTCCGTGCTTTTGTATATGCTGGTTTCCCCACATCTTTTTGTACCTGACTTAACAATGTTAGTTATACCAGCAGCTTTAACCATGAAAACTTTAGATTTTAATAAAATTATTAAAACTGAAAAATATTATTTGACTTGGAATTTAATTTTTTATTTTTACCCATATTGGTCTTGGTTAATTAACTTAAATATTGAATCTGTTCAAAACTGGGTTAAGTATAAAATATATATTTTTATCGATCTAATTTTATTTTTTATCGCCTTAAAAAAATTCAATGAAACCAGAAATTTACCAATAGCTGAAAATTCTCTAAAGCATTGATAATTTCATTGAGTTAGCCTCGCTAGCTTAGTTGCCAAAAATTATTAACTTTTTTCGAGCAGATAGCCGCGACCGCGAATAGTTCTTAATTTATCCTGCTTGCCATCAAACACAGCTTTACGTAATAATTTTATATGAGTTCTAACGGTGTCAAGCCCTACAACTGCTGAATCGGACCAGATTCGTTCTAAAATTGCTTCACAGCTAAAGGCTTGGTTCGGATTAGTTAGAAAAAATTCTAACATTGCCAATAATTTTGGTCGTAAATTAATTTCTTGTCCATTTTTAAGGACAACAGCCTTGGTTTTATTAAGGGTAATATCATCAATAGTTAAAATATCAGCAATCGTTGTTTGGGGACGTCTTAATAAAGCTCTTATTCGGGCTAGTAATTCTTTATGATCAAAGGGTTTAGTGACATAGTCATCAGCACCTGAATCTAAACTCTGTTCAAGGTCGCTAGTTAGGCT
Organism: Candidatus Melainabacteria bacterium; assembly: GCA_027371815.1. GTDB lineage: Bacteria > Cyanobacteriota > Vampirovibrionia > Obscuribacterales > JAKAZS01 > JAKAZS01. Next base: position 847 of record DAHXLC010000079.1, read on the forward strand.
TTTGGCGGTAAGCATTAGAATTGGAATTGTGCCACCAAAATTTCGGTATTCTTTAATGATTTCAATTCCAGATAATTTGGGAAGCAGCCAGTCTAAAATAATTAAGTCGTAGGTATTTATTTTTAATAGACTTAGGCATTCCTGACCGTTATGAGTCAGGGTAACAATATAGCCATTTTTGTTTAAGGTAAAAACAATTACTTCGGCTAATTCTTGATCATCTTCGGCTAGAAGGATTTTGGACATATTCACTTAATCTGGATTTAATTGCTTGACAAAAATTGTCGGTTGCCTTTTCATTATAGGCTAAAAATAAGGAAGGTTCAAATAATTCTAATTCCATTATATAAAATTCACTATTAGTTATAACTGCATCAATTCTTGCGTAGAGTAAATCATATGGTAATTTTTTCAGTATTGCGTTGCTAACATTTAATATTTTTTGGTTAGGGTTAATGGCTTTAACCGTACCGCCAAACCGTTCTTGGACTTTAAATTCTTGTTTGGCGGTTTTTTTTAATACGGCATGGGAAAAAACCCGATTAAAATATATAAATGACCACTCTCCTTGTGTTTGGATTTCAGGGATAAATTCCTGAACGATTACAGGGCTAAAAGCTAAAATTTCATTAATATTGTTTTGGTATTTAACAGCCGTATTTTTATTTACGAGATAAGTATTGCGGCCACCAGCTGATATACATGGTTTTAATATGGCTAGAGTTAAATTATTGGTTTGCATAAAATCAATTAAACTAAAGGGTTTTGTGAATATTTTAAAATAGGGAATTTTTATGCCTAAATTTTGCAAATCATTAAAATAACTTTTATTTATATTCCACTGAATAACTTTTTGATTATTAAACAGGTTAATTGACTGATTGGCTTGTAAAAATGACTGAAAAGAATTAAATTTCTCGTGATAATCCCAGACGGTTCTTATAATTGTCATGGGATAGTTATTTAAATTTAAATTTGAATCTTCCCAAATTATTGGCGATACACCAATATCATAATTTTTAAGCGCATCAATTAATAAGTTCTCGTCGCTAGTTAATTTTGGATAGTTTTGAGCGGTTAAAAAGGCAATGTTAATCATTATTTAGTTTTGAGCATGGTAAAGTTGCCAAGAAATAATCCAGACTATTACGATAAAGCTATCCATGAAGCAATCGAAGTAAGCTATACTTTAACTGAGGATAGCATATTTAGATTGGGCTATCAATAATTTTTAATTCTGATAAGGCGTAAATTTACTAGATGTCTAAGCGATTTGACCAAAATTTATTAGATCTTATTAAATCAGGCCTAAATTTATGTTTGGCGAGTGACAACGTATCTTCCTTGACAAGTGAGCAGTCAGCTGATTTTATTAAAGAAATTTATTTACTTATATTACAAAATTTGTTCTGGTTTTATTCACCAGCCGTAAATTTATTAAACCCACAAATTATAAATTTCCGAGACTATATTCTTAATAACCCAGATGATCAGAATCAAGATTATTTAAGTGGCTTTGATTTGGGTGATACTATTCATTTTGACCAGCAATTATTTATTAATACCTTGAATAATTTTATTGGTGATTCACTTAATCGGGAATTATTAATGGATATATTAATTCCCGATAACTTAGTGAGGTTAAAAGCTTTAACTGATAGTAATAAACTTTTTAGTTTGATTCTCAAAGGTATAAATAAATTATCGTTAAGTTTAAATCAAAATAGCCAGTCTTTATCTAAGCATTTATTTTATCGTCTATCAGCTCAATCTGAAATGATTCTCAATTCGCACGTGGAAATGGTTAATTCTAAATTAAGTCTTGTCTATACTAATCCACTGCGTAAAAAAATAGGGGCATTTTATACACCGGAATTAATGCTGGATGGACTAACCAAAAATATAACGAAATTAAGTTTAAAAACATTTAGTATGGATAATATGCGCATTTTTGATCCTTGTTGTGGCAATGGACAAATTCTCCTTAATTTAGCCAAGAGCTTTAAAGAACAAGGTGAATTATACCGTAAGGATTTGTATTATCATTTTATGGTTAAGTCGATTTTTGGTACTGACTTAAATGTGATAGCTACACAGTTATGTAAGATTAATTTTTGGCTCGAATTAGATGATTTAGCCTATCCGATTAATTTTTTAAATAATAATATTCTTAATCTTGACAGTTTAACGCTGCATAATATTCCAATGCGTTTTAATTTAATTGTAAGTAATCCACCTTATGGCAATGCAATTGAAAAAAATACTGGTAGAAATAAATTTGAATATTTTTTATATAAGGAAAAATTTCCCCAGATAACCAATGGGCCTTATGATAAAGCTAATTTATTTGTATTTCAGAGTGTGAAAAATTTGTTAATGGATAATGGCTTTTATGCTTTTATTTTGCCCAAGGCGTTTCTTTCCACTAAAAGTGCCTACAAACTTCAGGATTACCTGAATCAGCATGCTCCGCCATCAATGATTATAATTCCTCAAAATAATCATATATTTAATAAGGCAACTATTTTTACGACGATAATTCAAGGCCAAAAAGCTATGCCTAGTGAATTACATGAATTGACGATAGTTAAAGATTTTAATTTAAATAATTCAATTACTAAAAAAATCAAATTACTTACGCCATGGTGGCAATTTTGTTTTAACGAAAGTTTTAATATTCATAACTTAGATGATTGTTATAGATTAAGTGATTTGGCTAGTATAAAGGCTGGACTGTCAACTAAGGCCGCTTATGAATTATTACCTAAAATTATCGACGACAATCATGCTTGTGGTCTAAAACTATTAACTACTGGATCTATTGATATAAATATTAATTATTGGGGAGTAAAAACAACTCGGTTTTTAGGTGGTAAATTTTTATTTCCTAAAGCACCTGATTTAACTACGTTATCACCATCAGCACTACTAAATTCATTGGAATATCAGTTGCAGCCTAAAATAATTTTAGCGGGTTTAACCAAAAGAATCGAAGCCTTTTTTGATGAATTTTCGCAATATGCTGGTTTGGTTCAGACATTTTTAATTACTTCTAAGCATTTGGATTTGAGATTGATATTAGCAATATTGCACAGTCCAGCTTATAGTTATTTTTATTTAAAATATTTTGGTGGTAAAGAAATTGGTGGCGGTAATTATTTTACGATTGGCAAACAAGAGCTTATGGCTTCATTGATTCCTAAGGCTTTACTAAATGATCCAGATTTAGTTGATTTAATCCGTGAAAATATTGGGTTAAATGATTCGCTATCCGGTAATTTAGAAATGCCAAAGTCTAAGCTAAATCCTTTGAATTCAGAAAGGCTAAAACCTTTGCCACATGTGCTGGATTCAGCTAAGCAAAAGCCTATTTTAGAGGATTTAATTAATACTAAAATAGGCTTGCATTTTAAGGTTAATGATTTTAGTGGTCTAAATAATTGGTATTATAATTAGGCAATATCAATATCTTTGCACATATAGACATCTTGAATGGCGTTGAGTAATTCAATTCCATCTTTCATTGGTTTTTGGAAAGCTTTACGACCAGAAATCAGACCCATACCACCGGCTCGTTTGTTGATTACAGCAGTGGTGATGGCTTCAGCTAAATCATTATTGCCACTAGCTCCACCTGAATTGATTAATCCTTGGCGCCCCATGTAACAGTTAATTACTTGATACCTGGTTAAGTCAATTGGATGATCAGTAGTTAATTGTGAATAAACTTTGCTATCGGTTTTACCAAATTTTATCGCATTAAAGCCACCATTACATTCGGGTAGTTTTTGTTTGATAATATCAGCTTCGATAGTTACACCAAGGTGATTGGCCTGAGCTGTTAAGTCACTAGCTACATGGTAGTCGGTTTTATCTACTTTAAAGGCATTATTGCGAAGATAGCACCATAAAATTGTGGCCATTCCCAGAGTATGAGCTTCATGAAAGGCACGAGCAACTTCAATAATTTGGCGATCGGATTCGGTGCTGCCAAAGTATATAGTAGCACCAACAGCCATAGCACCCATGTCATAGGCTTCTTTGACGGTGCCAAACATTATTTGATCAAATTTATTAGGGTAGGTTAATAACTCATTATGATTTAATTTGACGATAAAAGGGATTTTATGAGCATATTTACGGGCAACTGAACCTAATACACCAAAAGTTGAAGCTACGGCATTGCAACCACCTTCAATCGCTAATTTGACAATGTTTTCTGGATCAAAGTAAATTGGGTTGCTGGCAAAAGAAGCTCCAGCTGTATGTTCTATTCCTTGGTCAACCGGTAAAATAGACAAATAGCCAGTGTGGGCTAATCGGCCATGATTAAACATAGCATTTAAAGCACCTAGAACTCTAGTGTTACGGTCACTATTGATAAAAATACGATCGACAAAATCAGATCCGGGTAAGTGTAATAAGTCTTTGCTTAAGGTTTTGCAATTATGTTCTAGGTAATAACTAGCTTTATCACCAAGGGCTTGTTCAATTTTATTCATTTGCGTTGCTACGGGCATTAAATTATCTCCTATTATAATAAGGCTATGGAATATGATAGCTAAAAACTGATTGTAACATTTAATTGAAGCTATTGCTAAAGCTGAATATCAGATAGCTAAGGAATATGATAGCTAAAAAATTGATTGGAACTGGTTTTTTAAATCATTTATTAATATTAAACTTGCGATAATTCAAGTAAAACACCATTAGTACTTTTGGGATGAACAAAAGCTACCTTGCGATTTTGGGATCCGGTCACCGGTTCACGATTTATTAAACAGACTTTATTTTCGTCTAAAGTATTAAGCCATTGCTTGACATCATTTACGCTTAAACAGATATGATGTAGTCCTTGACCGTGTTTAGCAAGATAGCGTCCAATAGAATTATTTGCTGCTAAAGGCTCTAAAAGTTCTATATGCGTATTGTTTAATTCCAGTTTAGCTACTTTGACTCCTTGTGATTCAACGGTCTCAATAATTAGCACTTTAAGACCTAAGGATTTTTCATAAAATTTGAGACCGTTTTCAATGCTTTCAACAACTATGGCGATATGATCCAGTCCTGGGATATTGGTAAGATTATTTAACATAATTCCTCGTATATTTATAACTTAATTAATAACATTTTCCTCGAAACTGTCCGAATTTTTTTGTAAATAGTAATATAAGGATATTATCACAGTGGGTAGACCCATGATTAATAAAGTCGTAGAAACTCCGCCTGGCAGATTATCCGCTGAGATACCGGTTAAAATGACTGGTATGGTTGAAGCTGCCGACATAGCTGTATTTTGGGCACCAAAGACTTTGCCACGCATAAAGGCGGGAACGGCTAACTGTAATTTAGCCTGAGTTGGTACGGCAACCATGGCGCAGGTAAAGCCAATGCTTAACGATAATAACAAGGCAACGGCCATAAAAATATTGTGAAATGGCGTATAGTCCATTTTTAAATAGGGCATTAAAATATTTTCAATAAAGCCCAATAGCCCAAGCCCAGTCATAAAACTACCTAGGCCAATAAAGCCACTATAAACTAATTTATGACTATTCATAGTTTTACCATAATGACCAACAATAAAATTGCCAATTCCCATACCCAGGCCTGCCGCAGCTACAATATAGCCAAATTGGAAAGCTTGAATATGTAAAACTTGCTCAGCTAGACCCACGGCAATAATATTTAAGGTAATAATGGTGCTAAATAATATGGTGATTTTAGCAATTGCCTTAAATACCTCTGGATTGTCAACAATGAAAGCTAAACCTTGACGCAGTTCTTCCCAGCAATTGTCCGATTTATTAGATCCTGGTTGATTATCCGATATTTTAAGGAGTAAGATGGCGGCAATTACAAAGCCAGATGCTACTGCCCATGGTGCCCCATGCAGTCCAACCCTTGAAATAATCGGTTCACCTAGTGCAAAGCCAAAACCTAAGGCAATCATCATTGTCGTAAAAAATAAGGAGTTCGCACTATAAAGATCTGATTTTTTAACTAATCTGGGAATTGAAGATGTTTCAGCCGGACCAAAAAACTGAGAACCAATGGAAATCATAAAGGCTAAAAATAAAGTTGCGACAATATGATGTTTAAAATAATCAAGTGAACTAATACCAACGAAAATAGCTCTGATTAAATTGGAGATAATTAAAACCATTTTATTAGACCAGCGATCTACATATACACCCGCAAAAGGACTAAATACAATAGCTGGGATGGTAAAGGCTACATATAATATACTAGTTAATTGAGCTGCACCAATACTGTGTCCGATTAACATGGGGTTATCATAACTGGTTAGTAATGCAACAAATAATACAAATACAGCTCTATCGGCAAATTGGGAAAAAATTTGCGCCATCCACAAACTCATAAATTCGGCATTGTGAAATAGTGCCCAATAGCCAGTTTTATTATCAGATTTAAGCGTTTTATCTTCGACTATCAAAGTCACCTCGATTCCTAGATTTTCAAATAAGCGCTAAGTAAATTTAAATAAATTAATTGAATTCTTGATTTTGCTTATTTTCGTCAAATTCTTGAGCGCCACCACAAACTCCACGTTTACTGGATTGGTAAAAATTAAGAATGTTTTGAATTTCTTGAATTGGTTCTAATTCTTGGGTAATGCGTTCTAAGGCCTGGGAAACATTTAAGTCACTGCGATATATAATGCGATAGGCTTCTTTGACCAAACTGCGAACTGGAGCTGAAATTTGGGCCCTACGCATACCAATTATATTAACACCACGAACTTTAGCTGGCCGGCCATCACAAGTGGAATATGGTGGCAGATCAACTCTGGTTCCACAAAGACCACCAACAATAGCTAAGGTACCTATTCTGGTAAATTGATGAAAAATACACATGCTGGAAATAAAGGCCTTGTCTCCAACTGTACAGTGTCCGGCTAAATTGGTGGTGTTAGCAATAATAACTCCATTACCAATATTGCAGTTATGAGCAATATGAACATAATTCATAAAAAAACAATTATCGCCAATTTTGGTTAATCCTTGTCCTGTCGCACGGTGAATTGTGACAAATTCGCGAAAAATATTATTATTGCCAATACTTACACCAGTTTCTTCGCCTTTAAAATTATAGTCTTGCGGAATAAGACCAATGGAAACACTAGGGAATATATGACAATTACTACCAATACTGGTTTGTCCGTCAATGACACAATGGGAATCAATTATTGTCCCGTCGCCAATGCTGCAATTGCTGCCGATGATTGTATAAGGACCAATACTCACATTCTTCCCCAATTTGGCATTTTCATGAATCAATGCGGTTGGATGAATTAAGGGGTTATTAAACATAAAATTATTTTAACTGTTCTTTAGTTATCATGGTAAAACTAATTTCACCTTCACAGGCCAATTTGTCACCAACATAGGCTTTGGCTGACATTTTGCCAAGTGGTCCTTTCATTCTAATTAATTCAACTTCCATGTCGAGTCTATCTCCAGGCGTTACCATGGCACGGAATTTAAAGCCATCAATACCTGAAAATACGCCAATTTTTCCTTTAAATTCATCTTTAGCTAAAATTGCCACACAGCCTAATTGAGCTAAAGCTTCAATCATTAGTACCCCTGGCATAATGGGGCGATCAGGAAAATGACCCTGAAAAAATGGTTCATTGGCGGATAGATTTTTATAGCCTTTACCTTTTAAGCCTGGTTCAATATAAGTTACTCTGTCAATAAGTAAAAATGGGTATCGATGAGGAATTAATTCTTTGATTTCATTAATATTCATATATTTTTCTGCTAAAATATTCGACATTTCTTCTCCTAATTAAGGTAATATTTGGCCTAAGTTAATAGTTTACTTTTGATGTGAACCGTTAAGTATTTATTTTACAACTTCATCAGCTAAATCCAGAAACTTTAATCTTACATTGTATAAAATTTTTGACAATTCTGCTTTAGTACATTCGCAGACAACGATTTGATTCGGTAATTTAAACATTGTCGTTAAATCCGGCAGTTCAACTAAGACATAGTCACCTTGTTGCTGTTGTAAAGCTTCTTCAATCCAGGATAATGGAGAGCTAATAAAAAAATGGGTGCGTTGGGCAAAAGGATGATTAAGGGGAGCATATTCGGCATTAGTGTTGACAACCCTTAAAATTCCGGCTACGGTGCGAAAAGGGGGCAGGCTGGGATCGCCATTCTTATAATAGGTTAGCGTATTTTGAAAACCTTGTAATTCACAGGCTAACCACATTAAATTAGCGTCATTAATCTTCCCTCTTAACTGAGGTAAGAATTGGCTAATAATTTGAGAAAGAGCCTGGTTTCCGTTAAGGATTTTTTCGCGGATAATATTCACTTGTTTACAACCTCTTTATCCAAAATAAATTAAAATAGGAAATTTATTATTATTTTACTATGAATTATTATTTGTTTTATAAATTGCCATTTTTCCGGTTGAAGTAGATGGATATTTTAACCGGTCATGATGTAAGGTGCGCCATACTCGCACAAAAGCATTCTCAATTTTAGTTAATTCTTCTAGCGATAAGCTACTATCGGTAAACTGACCATCTTCAAGTCTGTTCTTGAAAACTTCTGAAATCACTTCTTTGACTTCTGCTTCGGTCGGATTTTTTAACGAATGAGTAGCTGCTTCGGATACATCAGCCATCATGACAATCGCAGTTTCTTTAGTATTGGGTTTTGGACCTGGGTAACGATAAAAATTTGCGTCAATTTTAGCTATCCCATCGCGCAGGCAGGCTTTATGATAAAAATAAGCCATTAGGCTGGTTCCTTGATGCATGGGAATAAAATCTTGAACAGCTTTGGGTATTCGATATTTGATGGCTAATTTAACACCATCTGTTACATGGGCTAGCACTTTTTCCCGACTTTGTTCGGGTTCTAAACTGTCATGGGGGTTAGCACTGCCTAACTGATTTTCAATGAAATATTCCGCTTTTACCATTTTGCCAATATCATGATAAAGGGCTCCGGCTCTAGCTAGATTTACATCACCATCGATAGCAGCTGCTCCCGCTTCGGCTAAATTGGCTACAGCTAAAGAATGCTGATAGGTTCCTGGAGCCAGCTCTTCTAATTTGCGTAGTAAAGGCTGATCGGATTCAACTAATTGAGCGAGTCTATCTGGTGTCAATAGACCGAACAGATGTTCAAGAAAAGGTAAGCTGCCAACAGCTAAAATGCTGGAAATTAGGCCGCCAAAAAAATTGGCTAAAAATTCGCTAAATAAATAATGTATGGAAAAAATGGATTCAGTTAAAGCTAAAAAGAGAATAAACGTTAGACCCTGAACCAGTCCAATAATAAGACCCGTTACGGCTAGGGAATTGCGATTTTGTTTATTATAAAAAATAATTGCGGCATAACTGGCTAGGCCAAGACTGGTAAGTACTCCTGGTTCAAGAATTTGGCCGCAGAATAATAAGATTATCAGCGGTAAGGTAATAATACTAGCTAAATTACGACCAAAAAATATGGTTAGAATAAGACTTAAAGCCGGCAAAGGTATGAATTCATATAGCTTATGACTCATGAATCCAGCTATGGCCATGGTGAGAACTACCATAGTTAAAATAAGACCAATTGATGATTTCTGGTTAATTAATTTGGGTTCAAAGGTAATTATGTATAAACCACAAAATAAAAATGTAGCAAAAGTCGTTAAGCTAATTACAAACAAATATGGCCAGAATTTAAGAGTTTCTCCGCTTATAGCTTTAATTATTTTAAGGTTTTCGTTAGTTATGATACTACCTTTTTTCACAACAACTTGGTCTTTGTTTACAGTTATAAAGACTTCAGGTATTTGAGCTGCTGCTGTTTCACATAAGGTTTTGGTCTTAGTTTCATCAACGGAAAAATTAGGTTCCAGGATTTCACTGATTAATTTAGCACATTGATAGCGCAGACTCATTTGCCAGTTATCGGGTAAGAATTCAATAATGGGTTTTTCCCAAACATTTTTTTTCTCTACCGGAAATCTCTGCAAACAGTCCAGAATTCGTTCCATTGAATTGGTTAATTGGTTTTTAAAATCGGGTAATTGTTTAGGGGTAACATTTAAGGCAATTAAAATTTCAATGTCATCGAAATGATTGTTTTTGAGGTAGGCTTTTTCCTGGTTAATTATTGTAAGTATGGCTTTAATCTGACTGACTTTATTATTGGTAAATTTAGTCAGAAAGTCAGTTAATTCCTTGTCACTCATTAATAATAATTGAAAATGTTTAAAGCCATTTAAATTTAATTTATCAGGCCATGGTTTGATATTGTTGGCCTGTAAAGTTTCAATATCTTTAATTCTTTTCGATAATTTGGTGCGGGAAATGGTATCATTGTCTTTGTTGGTTTTAAAAACCGGAATAACTTTTTGACGGGCAGCATCCCTTAAACTATGTGTTTTAACTTTATCAATAATTGTTACAGTTTTATCAGCAATAATATTTTTTTTGGCTATATCGCCAATTTGATATTCGGTTTTCCATAAATAAGGAATAAAGGAAGATAAAATTGTGAAAATAAGCCCAGTAGCAATAATTAAGCACCAAAATAAGCCAGAATGGTTGTGGCTTACGACTTTTGCTGAATTGGGCTGGTTTATTTCCATTAATTCAAGTTTACTAAAAGATATTTAAATGGATATTAAAAAATACTTAATTTCATTTTATTAAAAAGTATTATTATTTTATAAATTACTAATAATATAATTACACTTCTACTTAAATTAATATACCAAAAATTATTACTTAACTGGATAATTTTCAGATTTAACCATTTTTCTTAAAATATATATAGATTTTCCTTGTGATTCATGATACGTTCTTACCAGAATTTCAGCTAGTAAGCCCATTAATACCAACTGTACACCAACCATAAAAAACATGGCGGTTAAAACTGGCAATGGTGTTTCAATAAAGCTGGTATTATAGAATAATTTTAAAATTACCATCCAGCCAAAAGTCATAAACGAGGCTAAAACTGATAACAAGCCAGCTGAACCAAATATGTATATAGGCTTAGTTGAATAACTGGATAAAAATTTAACGGTCATTAAATCAAGTACTACTTTAAATGTTCGCGACAGGCCATATTTGGAAACACCAAAGACCCTGGCATGATGGGTTACCGGTATTTCAGTAACGCGTGCTCCCATCCAACTAGCATAAATGGGAACAAATCGATGCATTTCCCCATAAAGTTTTACTTCTTTAATAACTTCTTTACGATAAGCTTTTAATGAACAGCCATAATCATGAAGGTTAACTCCACTAATAACGGAGATGATTTTATTGGCGCACCATGATGGAATAAGCCTGGTGATAAATTCATCTTGACGTTGTTTCCGCCAGCCACTTACTACATCATAGCCTTCATTTAGCTTGGCAATAAGTTTGCCGATATCTTGAGGGTCATTTTGTAAGTCGGCATCCATGGGAATAATTATTTCGCCTTTAGAAAAGTCAATACCAGCTGATAAAGCAGCGGTTTGACCAAAATTGCGGACAAATTGTAAAACCGTTACAACTGGATCGATTTGGGCAATAGCGTTAAGTTTTTCAAATGATTTATCGTTGGATCCGTCATCGACAAAAATAATTTCATAACTTTGATTTAAGGCATTTAAAGCTTCTTTTAGCCTTAAATAAAGGTTGTCAATATTTGGATATTCATTGTATACCGGTAGGATTACGGATATATTTATCGTTTGTTTAGTCGGATTAAAACCTTTATAGTCATCATTACTGTTTAATAGATTATTTTGACTGTTTAAATAATCAAATTTTGAACTTACCATAAAAACCCTCGTAAAATTATATTCAATTAAAATAGCAGAAAGGAAAATTAATTGCAATTGACAACATAATTATTATGAATAGATTCCATAATTAATGCAAGTAAAAAAAGTTAAGCTTTACAACAGTAAAGCTTAACTTTTTGTCATTAATTATGGTAGATAAATTACTAGCTAAATTTAGCTTAAGGCTTTAAGATAATAATTATGACTATTATTCCTTCTAAAGCTGGCAATATTAAATCTAATTTAGTTTCAGGTAACAATGCTGAAAATAATTTAACTTTAGCAGTTGGGGCAAGTAAAGATCATAGTATTGTAAATAAGGAAAGTTTAGCAACTCATATGGCTAAAGTCGATCATATTCGACCTAGTGATTTTTCGCAATATTTAGGCCAAAGCAGCGTTGTTAAAGTTTTACAGACTTCAATTAAAGCTGCCAAACAAAGGCATGAAGCACTGGATCATGTTTTATTTTATGGTCCACCGGGGCTGGGTAAAACAAGTTTGGCCTTTGTTATGGCCAGTGAATTAGGTTCTAAATGCTTTGCCACATCGGCCAAATCGTTAGAACGCCCCAAAGATATTTTAGGCTTATTATGCCAACTAGGTCCTAATGATATTCTTTTTATTGATGAAATTCATGGTTTGTCGAAAACTGCTGAAGAATTGCTTTATGAAGCGATGGAAGATTTTTGCTTGACTTTAACTACGGGGAAAGGACAGACAACCAGAAGCCTAAAATTGCCGTTACCGAAGTTTACGCTTATTGGTGCTACCACTAGAGTATATAATCTGTGTAAGGCTTTACGCGATCGGTTTGTGTTTTCATTTCGGCTGGATTTTTATAATGTTGAAGAATTAAGTAAAATTATTGAACGTGCTAGTTTAATTCTTAATGTTAAAATTGATCCAGATGCTGGTCTGGATATAGCTAGGCGGGCTCGAGGGACGCCACGGATTGCTATAAGGTTAATTAAAATGGTGCGTGATTTTAGTCAGGAATCGAACCAGAATTTAATTGATAAAGCCTTGGTTAGCTTAGCTTTAAGCCATTATAAGGTTGATG
>DAHXLC010000091.1 GCA_027371815.1 Candidatus Melainabacteria bacterium
AGTTAGGCTTAACATCGCTTCCCATTTCAGGATTTTTGGGTTTAATCTGGAACCAGGTATAATCCCCAGCTTTGCCATTGGCTTTAGAATAGGCTTCTAAGGCATCAGCTTGACTATTAACTAAGGTATCGCCTTTACCTAAAATACGCATTGCTTGAGCAATCATAATCGGGCGCAATTTGTCAATGGCATGAACTTCAATACCAAGAGGATTTTCTTCATTAGCTAAAGGTTGACCATAAACCGTTCGTGATTCTAATTTGCCGGAATCGCGTAGAGCCTGTAACAGCATACCTAAGGAAAAACCAGCATTTTTACCTGTCCAGGCAGCTCCCCACATATCGGCGGTATTTTCATTGGCTTGAGCCTTAAAGATTTCTTCAATTAATTTACCTTGGGTTAGTTTGCCAACACCAGGTACGGTGATTTCTTTATCGTATTCATCATTACCTACAGCTTTTTTAATACTACTTTCAATGACTTCTTCGCGGATGGCTTGAGGAAATTTTAAAATGCCCCCATATTGATCATGTCCTAATTCATGACCATAAATACCATTAGCCATTAGTGATGTAAGATCGCTCATATTACGTGGAACATATACTGTGTCAAGGCTAATCACACCTTTAATACCAGGGACTGTATATGGTCCTTGACCGGGCTGTCCATGAATAGGATCAGTTCCATCAGAGCGCACTAAGAATAATGAGGGATTTTTCATCGTTAAAATTTCATTTACATCGCTGCTTGACAATTTACCTTTTTCAATCATGGCATTTTTCAGACCTTCATAAATTTGTTGACCAAATTTATTTAAGGACCAAACATCTTGACTGGTTTGGTCAAGATAATAGGCACCTCTTTGGGTAACAGCTCGAGATACACCATCCATAATTGGTTGAACTACCCGTAAATCCTGGATGTCCGTAATTTGATGACGCAAATCATCTAATTGCGGTAAAATTGGTCGATAGCCAGGATCTAATGGCTCAGCTGGATATAAGCCTTGGGAAACGGCACCAACTTGAGGATCGGTCACATCAGCAATTACTTGTTTTTCGCCACTCCAACTATTCATAAGCTGTTTGGCTACACCAGCTAAATCAGTAATATTTTGAGGATCAAATTGTGCTTTTGGCGTTTTATCAAGATGGTGTGAGAATAAACTATCACCTGTTTGGGCTTGTTTAATCGTTTCAATTGGATTTTCACTGCTGGTATCACTAGGTATTTTCGTGGTATCAGCAATGATTCTCTTACCACTAACTTCGGTTGGATCCTCGCCTTGACTGATTAAGTCTAAAGTGCGATCAAAGCCATGAGCTACACCATCTTTACCAATTGCGCCAATCATATAAAAAGCTTCATTCTGCTGATCATGCGCATAATGTTTTACCATGGATTTAATTGCATTTAATTTTTCTTCAATCGGTAAATCACTTTGCGTGACGTTAGCAATGTCATTACTGTATTCAAGTTTAGATTTAGTTAAACCATGACCAATAGATTTTAGTTTGCCGCTAATCAAATCAGTGGCCTTATTTAAATTTTTACCGACAAATGAATCATTAGATGTCCAGAAATCATTTTTTGTCTTATCAAATTTAGCAAAGGTTTCATCGCCAAGAAGAGCTTTGCCACCAATTTCAAATCCTTTATAGCCTAAACCAAAGCCAGCTAAACCAATAGCTGAATTAGCTACAAAGCTATCCGTTCCTGAACTTATGATATTGGCTGCATTTTGAATATCTTGGTTAGATTTGGCATTCCAGGCTTTGCCCCAACCACTGACTAAAGGTTTGGCCGCATCAAGGGCAAAATTAACCATAAAATAGCCACCAACTGCTAAAGGAATTATTCCAGTTTCCGGCAGCACTGCACGCATAACCATGCCTAACCCAGCGGATGTGCCAAATTCAGTTAAGGTCTTTTTATTAAATACAGCTAACGGTAATTTTTCAATATCTTTAGGCAAATCATTAATTGAAGGCAATGCATTTACAAGCCCAATTCCCGTTGCTTCACCAACATTGCCCAGGCTTGTTGCTAAAGAATTGGTGGGTAGTTCTTTCTTAGAATGGTTATTAGTTAATTCTTTGGCTTTAACTGCTCCATCAATAACATCATTACGAAAGGCGTTAAAATTAAGGGGTAATTTTGCATCCTTAACTAAAGCAGTTTTGGTTTCATCAATTTTGGCTTTGAAATTTTCAAAATTATTGGGCATGGTTTCCTCGCTGGTTGCTTGACATTAGATATTTGTTATTTTTTATTTTTATTTTTTAACTGTTTTCTTGTCTTTCCTAGTTTAAAATGAATTCCTTGTCATTGCGATTGGGGAAATTACGCAAATTTTGGGATTTTTTTTATTTTCTCAATATTTTGAAATGAAACAGCTAATTAATTGAGACTTTTAGTTAAAATTAAATTTTAAATTTAATAGATTAAATTTTTGCTTAAGCAATTTCTTGGAAAATCAAGGTTAACAAGGGTTTGGAAAATAAAGAAAAAAACATCCCAAATAAAATCAAAGGGACAATATACGGAGCTTTGGTTGGCAATACCCTAGCTAGTGCAGCTATTGGCATGACCCATAAAGATATATTGGCAACTTGTGGAATAAATGGTTTAAAGCAATTAACTTCTTCTTTAAGTAAAAGTACATATCAAAATCATGAACCTGGTAAATTGCTGGCTGACTATTATCAAATGCAGGCTTTAATTACGCCAATTTTAAATAGTCCTAATAGTTTTACTAAAGGAAAATTTGACAAAGATAGTATTGTTACAAGTTTGGTGCAGTTATTAGAAAATGAAGCTTTCTTAGATGCCAATCCAAGTTTGTCCGCACTGATTGCCTTACGGAAAATGACTGAAAATACTGATTATTGTCTGATTGGTGAAGAATCAATCCATGCCAGCGGAGCTTTGCGGAGTTTAGCCCTAGGTTTACTGCCTAAAGATAAATATAATTTAATTGATTTAGCATTAGCTCAAGCTAATTTAACATACGATGATAGCCAAATGCAGGCAAGTTCTGCGGTAATTGTAAATTCTATTAGTTTTTTGTTAACGAATGATTTGACATCTCCAGACGCAGTAAAAGCTTATATTAATGCGCAAATGGATCTAGCTGCCCAAATAAGTCCTAAATTCGCTGACGCATGGGATAATGTGGCTCCAGATTTAGATTACAGTGAAGAAGCTTTGGTTTTACCTTATTCGTTGATTAATATATTACCTACCGTTGATGAACTTGTGCCATCAGCAGTAGGTATATTTTTGATTTTCCGCAATAATTTTGAATCAGCTTGTGCTAATGCCGCTATAGCTGGTGGGGCTACAGATATGGCTGGATTTTTGGTAGGAGCTTTAGCTGGCGCTTATAATGGCTTTGACGCAATACCAAGTCGATGGTTAGAAAAATTAACACATAAAGATGAAATTAACAATTTGGTTAATAATATTATTGGACTTTGGGATATATAAGTATATCGTAGGAGGTATTTTAGTATGGATGATTTGAAAGATAAAATTGCTGTAATTACAGGATCGGCTCGCGGAATTGGTAAGTCAATAGCTATTAGTTTAATGAATAGTGGAGCCAAAATCGTCATTAGTGACATTAATGAAACGGCTTTAAATGATACAGTTAAAGAATTAGCGGCTCTGGGCCACCAAGTTATGGGTGTACAATGCAATGTAACCCTCAATGATGATATTGATCGATTAGTTAAGGAAGTTACTGATAAATGGGAGCGAATTGATATTTTAGTTAATAATGCGGGCATAACTCGTGACAATTTAATTATGCGAATGACTGATAGTGAATGGCAAGCTGTGATTGACACTAATTTAACCTCAGCTTTTAAAATGACTAAAGCCATTACTAAAGTTATGTCAAAGCAAAAATTCGGCCGAATTATTAATATTGCTAGCACTACCGGAGTTCATGGTAATTTTGGGCAGGCTAATTATGCTGCCGCTAAGGCTGGTTTAATTGGGCTAACGAAAACAACTGCGCTTGAATTTGCCAGTCGCAATATTACCTGTAATGCAGTGGCGCCAGGATTTATCGATACGGACATGACAAGAGCTTTGAGTAACGAAATTATAACAAAAGTATTAGAAAAAATACCTATGAAAAAAATGGGCAGCCCTGAAGATATAGCTAATGCTGTTAAGTTTTTTGCCAGTTCGTTATCACACTATATAACGGGAACCGTTCTTGAGGTTAATGGTGGTTTGTACACTTAAAATATATAATTTTAAA
>DAHXLC010000098.1 GCA_027371815.1 Candidatus Melainabacteria bacterium
ACTGTTTTCGTCCCACACTTGTAAGTTAGCGCAGCTGACCTAGATGTTTATTGGTTTGCTAAAGCTTCAATTAACAGGCTGATTTAATAGATTTTTAAATTATATTTACTTGAAACCTTAGGTAAATATAATAATAAATTGTTTACTTAGTTAGCAGATTTAAATTAAGTTTAAAATGCTAAACTTTTTTGAATTTTTTTAAACTTTTTAAATTCTTTTCTAATCTTTACTGTCTCTACAATTATCGATTATTTTTTGACTTTTCGTGTCAAAAGTAAGTTAAGACTTTTTTGCGATTCTATCAATTCAACGAATGGTTGAAATTGGCTAAAAGTCTCGTTATTAGCTTTATTCTGCTCTGGCAATTTTATGGTATGGGCAATTAGGGTAATTCCACAGAAACTTGATTCTAGGAGAATAAGATGAGTAATAACGTTCAGACTTTTAATGATTTGAGTCTTAGAAATGCTAAGGCTTTTATTCTTTGTAATCGGCATGGTGGTGGCAAGAAAAATGATTTGGCGATTATTGTTAATTTGCTTAAAGCTAGTGGTATTGATGCTGAAATTGGTGAATTTGAGTCAGGTCAAGGTCGTAAGACTGCTAAAGCTGCAGTTCAGTCTGGAAAATATGCTTTGATTATACCTTTTGGTGGTGATGGCACTGTTAACAAGGCTGCTACTGCCATTGTTAAAGAGTCCGGTATGGCTTTGGCACCAATTGCCGGTGGTACTTTTAATCATTTTTCCAATATGTTGTATGCTAATACTGATTCGCATAAGCCGTGGCTGAATGTTTTGCGGATGATGGAGGCAAGCGTTCAGACAATTAACATTGGCTTTATGGAGCCTTATGCATTACATTTGCAGGATGGCAATCAAACGGTGTTGGAACTGGACAAGGATCTACGGCACAAGGCTTACTTCCTTTTGTCGGCTTCAGCCGGAGCTCAAGCTAGACTGTTAAAATATGTGCCAAAACAGTTAAAGTATCGCGCTGATAGTTTGATTTCAGGCCTGGGTCGCTTAGTAATCTATGGCTCGGGTTTGTTGCATATTGGCAGTTTTAAGCTGTTTTCCACAACTGTAATTGATCAGGATAATTTTAGAGCCTGGGCTGGTAAGGCTAGAGTTGCCATGATTGCTAAGGCTAATTATGCTTGGCAAAAACCAGTGCAGCCAATTTATTTAGATGATAACCTTTTGACTGGCGTAGCCATTAAAAGTTTTTGGTCATATGCCATCGGTAAAGCTAGTTCGTTGGTCTTTAAAGCTAAGTCCTTGCTTTTTACGTTGCCTAGCAATGTGCCAGTTGAATTGGATGGTAGTATTGTGGACTTCGTTAAAAAGCTTGATGGGGTGGGTAAAATTCAATCTATTACCTATAAGTGTGGGACGAAAACAGTTAAGGTTTTAGTTCCGTATTGCTTGAATCAACCATATATTTCTAAAATGTATGAGCCGGCACCGGTTCAATCTCAGCCCAACTTGCCTGTAGTTGATCCAAGGCATTATTTTGTACCTGGTGACAAGGTGTTTCAGGTCGAGGTAATTGGTAAAGCTAGTTTGGATCGTGGCTGGTATATTATTTATGGCCAGGATTTGACGACTCAAAGGCCAATTGTCATTAGAATTCAGTCGGATTGCGCAATGGCGCGAGGCGGTTCTGCTGCTCCGCTTAATTTAGGGACAATTAAGGACGGTGCTGTTATTAGTGTCGCTGGTGACAACACTAGTTGGGGGATTCTAGCTCATAAAGCGTTGCTTTAAGCTAACCTTTGGATTAACCTAAGCTTGCTCATTTTAAATTTAAACTAAAGGAGATGATTTTATGTTGGACATTGTTAGCTTTGTCAATGATATTTTGGTAAACATTGGCATTGCTTCTATTATTCTTTTAGTGGTGATTATTATGGCGTTCATTTTGACAGCAATAAATTCTGGCTAGGAGTTAAGTTTAAAAACAGAGCTTAGTAAAATAAGCTCTGTTTTTTTTGGCAAAATTTACTAAATTTTATAGTATAAATTATCAAAAAAATACCAGGATTTTATTCCTGGTATTTTTTGATAATTTAAAAACTTATATGGGTATGAAGGGTTTTAAGCAAACCGATGATTTGACCCATTTATTTTATATTAAGTTTCACGACAAAGGCCTGATTAAAATCCTTTTGTGCCTTGCTCACAATAAAACGGGCGTCGCTAACCAGAAGATTTATGGCGATGGGTTTTTGCCATATCAGTAAAGCCTTGGCACTAAGTAACAGTGATTTGGCTACATTAAGACTTTCTCTGGCTTCAAGAAGTTTGTGATTGGGTGATGTCCTGTTGAGAAAGGCAAACTCATTTTCCAAGAAAGCAATGTCTAGAAGTAAATTCTCAATGGTTTTCTTGAGCTGGTTAATCAGTTTATGTGTTTGTTTTAAGCCATAAAAATACAAAGGTATAAAGACACCTAAAACGGCAAATACAACAATAATTTTAATGATGACAGGCATGTTCGTACTCCTCTATTGCAATGCTGATTGAGCCTTTGGGCGCAAGCATCATTTATTTAGGTGGAAGGGGCAAATGAATTGTTAAAAATCAAACTTAAATGCAAATTACTTACTACTGGAAAAGTACCAGAGCGAGAAATTTTGCAAAATTGGCGATTGTTGATTTGGCTTAGATTAAAAAATTGAAGATTAGCTTGGATTGAATTTTTAAACTAACATATTTAACTCTCTTCTTGTCAACATGGCCTTAATGCTTAGCTGCCTTGGTATTTAAGCCAATACGATGTAATAAGCCAATTTAGTAGTTTAGGTTGAATTATAAATTATGTTTTTAACAATTTGCGCAGCTTACAAATTGCGCTAACTTTTTAGTTGATTGCACCAAAATAAAATATTTTCAGACCAGTACTTGGTTTGAATTGAAATTTTGCATAATATATTTGCGTAACTGTTATTAAAAAATACAGGTACTAGCGCGTTCGCGCTAGACATTAAGAAATTGTTTAGATGTTAAAGCTGCTTAATTTTAATTTACCTAAAATCTGTTTTGGTGAAAATGCTAATTGTAATATGATTGCAAATTGTTAATTTTGGGCTCATTGCATCTAGTGAATTTGTCAAATATTCCCATTGTAAAACCAAATTTTATTTTTAAATGAATGTT
>DAHXLC010000129.1 GCA_027371815.1 Candidatus Melainabacteria bacterium
CGCTGATAATTAGCTACCCATGCTCGCACGTCATCTTCATATACTTTTGGAAGGCAAATTTGCTGATATTTACCTTCAACACTAATAACCAAATAAAGAGACGAATGTTTTTGGCCTTGATAGCATTTACAGCTAGCTTTACCGAAAGTTCGCTCGCGCTGCGTTAACGTTCCTCGAAGTAAGCCATCCTTGTCAGAAATAAGTTTTGTTAGTCGAGAGCGAAACTGTCGCTCTAAAGCAGTCGATGATTTTTGCCTATCGCTTGAATCTTTGATTGTCATTGAATCCCTTCTTGATGAGATTTTACTTGTTCTTGTATATACGTTTGCTTGCTAAAGATATATTAATTTTATCTAACCGAACAGTATTAGGGCTAGCATTACTCAAAATTGCTGAACTTGATTTTTAATTCAAAGGCGGAAATTACTAATTTATCAAACAGTATTTTTCAGCATGCACTATTTAGGCTTTAATTATAAGTGCGCTAGAATATATTACTATTCGACCCAATCGCAATGCCCCATAGGTTCAGTGGTCAATGTTTTACGGTATTGCCTCCAATTGGGCAAATACATATCCATTAAAGCATTAAATCTACCGCTATGAAGCCTTTCTAATAAATGCACCAATTCATGAACAATTACGTATTCAAGACATTGGGGTGGCTTTTTAGCCAATTCTAAATTTAGCCAGATCCTTTTTGCCTTAATATTACAGCTTCCCCACTTGGTTTTCATTTTTTTAATGCCCCAGTCATTTACGGCAACGCCAAGCTTAGGCTGCCATTTTTCAAGCAATGGCTTAACTAAGTTTTTTAAATTATTGCGATACCAGTCAGATAAAACTTTTTCCCTTTTTGATAGATTAGTATCGGGCTTTACATAAAGATCAATAAATGAATTATTACGGATAAGTACTTTATTTTTATGATTGCTTTCAACAATAAATAAACGGTAACGCTGACCTAAAAAATAATGACTTTCACCATTGATCAGTTCTCGCTTGGACTGCCTGGGTTGTAATTCAAATTGATTAATCTTGCGCTTAATCCAGGGCAATTTATCAATAATAGCTAACCGAATAGCCTCATCGGTGACTTTATTGGGCACAGCTATGCGAACTCGCCCAGATGGTGGGTAAACGCCAATGTGTAGATTCTTAATACTTTTATGCACAACATCAACAGTAAAACCACTGATATTTAACTGATATTTATTAGAAATCATTTCGATACCTTTGCGATAAAACGGTCATATAATTTATACCAGTTATATGGCTGATCTTAGTATTAAATTTGGTATTATTAATAATCATTTTATTTCTTTTGCTACCTGCGCATACAAGAACCAATATTCATTTTGCCTACTTACAATTTTGCTGTCTGTGCATATAAGAACTAATATTCACTTTGCTTACTAACTATTGCAAAAATTTCATTAGCTTTATCCTCATCTTTTAAAATATTCTGAATTACAAGTTTAACTTCTCTTTCTTTAAATGCGTTACCTCGCCAGGAGTCTTTCTTTTTAGCTTTAATAGCTTCATCAAGCCTAATGGCAAGATCCACATTTCGGTCAAGATTGTCAAACAAAGCCTGCCTAGCCTTAGAATTTATTTTTTGAGGGTAATCATTATTATTTAATTGTCGACTTAACTTTGTTAATTCTAATAAATACTGTTTATAGTCAATAGTCTGACTTTTACATTTTTCAATTAAATCGTCTAAAAGCTGTGACATTTGTGCATAAAACTTAGGATTTGTTAATTCTTCTTCGGTTATTATTTTGCGAATATTATTTTCAATAGCTGAAGAAGTAAATTTTTCATCACTTTTTAAGCGAGCCGGTAAATAATCAATAAAATCAGGACCATTTGAAACAACTAAATCTACCAAAGACAAGTTGTCAAAAGCTGATAGTACTACGCTATCACTCGCTGAAATATAAGTATCAATCAAATATCGCATACCAGGCTCATATATTTTAAGGTCAACATAATCACCACTATTTAATTTTATTTCAGCTTGAATATTGCTGAATTCGTTGGCTTCCTTTTTTAAATTTAAAAAATCAGCTTGGGTATAGCCTGCTTCAACAAAACAATTGGCCAAATTACTAAATGCCCTTAAATAAGCATTTATGTACTCGTATAATTTTATTCGCTTTGATTTATTGGCAAATAATTGCCTGGCATTGCCAGAATCTCTGGCACAAAAATAGCTTATATAAGCTCTAGAATCTTTTGATTCTTCAACAGGCTCACAAAGTGCTAAAAGCTTTTCTCGAGTTTCGGTAAAACGAAGCCTAGATTTTTCAGCATTTGGTGTCAACAAACCTTTTACATCAGCTGGATCGTATTGGCTAAAGGCCTCGCTTGTATAATCAATTACTGACTTTTCAATATTTTTGAACAAATCTTTGTAATCTACAATATAACCAAATTCTTTATCATTACCGTCAAGCCGATTAACTCTACAGATAGCTTGAAAAAGGCCATGGTCTTGCATTTGTTTGTCAATGTATAAATAAGTAGCCGACGGTGCGTCAAAGCCAGTTAATAACTTATCAACAACGATTAACAATTTCATTTTGCTAGGCTCTTTGATAAATCTTTTTTGTATCTCAATTTCAAAATTACTTAGATTACCAGTATAATTTTTATTACTGGCAGAATATAAATCTTTTAAATCATCATACATTTGTTGATAAATTTCATATTTAAACTGTTTATCAGTCTGACCTTCACCTGTCTCTTCTCCCTTTATATCATTAATATTAGGAATATAAGATGTGACAATGGCGCAACGCCCTTTTAAGTCTAATTTTTGAAACAAATCATAGTATTTACAGGCCTCATAGATATTACTGGCGATTAACATCGCATTACCCAAACCTGACTCAAGACATGGTTTAGTATTCATGTCTAAAATGATATCAGCCACGATTTTACTTAACCGAGTTTCACTGGATAAAACATTTTGCAGGGTTCCCCATTTTTGTTTAAGTTTGGCTTTTGCAAAATCAGTTAATTGAGCTGTTTTAGCCTCAAACCATTGATCAATATTACGCTTAGCAGTAATAAACTGGTCAATACTGCGAGCTTCATATTTAAGGTCAAGAATAACACCGTCTTTAATTGCTTCATCAAATTTATAGGTATGAATATAACTGCCAAAAATTTGGGTACTTTTTACTTTATCTTTAGCCAAAATTGGTGTTCCAGTAAAGCCAATAAACAATGCCTCTGGAAGTATCGATTTCATTGCCTGATGCAGTTTCCCAGACTGAGTGCGGTGACACTCGTCGACAAAAACGAATAAATTACCATAAGGCGCAAAATCATTTGGTAATGATTTATTTATTTCCTCAATAAATTCATCTACAGAAACATCTTCACCTTTAGAACC
>DAHXLC010000170.1 GCA_027371815.1 Candidatus Melainabacteria bacterium
CGAGTATATTCTTGAATTATTTTACGAATAGATTCAGATGGAATTTTTACTTGCTTCGAATTCAAACCATGCCTAGCAATAGTCTTGGGAATAATATGTAATTCAGCTATTGCTAATTTTTCTTCTTCAGTATAACCAGATATTGGTATTATTTCTAAACGATCATACAAAGGACGTGGACATAGACGTACTTATATTGGAGCCATGCCAGGTCGAATTATTCAGGCTATTAAACAGACACAAACGAAAAATCCGGTTATTTTGCTGGATGAAATCGAAAAAATGACTAGGCATATTTTAGGCGATCCTACAGCAGCTATGCTTGAGGTTTTAGATCCTGATCAAAATGAAAATTTTACGGATCATTATGTTGATGCCCCCTTTAGCCTCAAAGAAGTGATTTTTGTGGCTACGGCTAATGCCCTTGATTATGTTCCACGCCCTTTGTATGATCGTTTAGAAATAATACCAATATCTGGTTATACGGAAGAAGAAAAGCTAGCCATAGCTGAATTACATATTATTCCCAAGACTATTGCTAGGCATGGTTTGAATTCGAAGCAAGTAAAAATTCCGGCTGAATCTATTCGTAAAATAATTCAAGAATATACTCGCGAAGCTGGAGTGCGCTCATTAGAGCGAGCAATTGCTAAATTATGCCGAAAAGTTGCAACCCAAATAGTAAAAGGAAATTGTGCTTATGTAAAATTAAATCCCCAGACTATTACTAATTATTTAGGACCAGCTAAAGTTATTCGCGATAATGATGTACTTGGTTCACAAATAGGAATTGTAACAGGTTTGGCTTGGACGCAAACGGGTGGCGAGACCTTGTCGATTGAAGTTAATTTGATGCCTGGTAAAGGGCAGTTGCAGCTCACGGGTCAATTAGGCGATGTTATGAAAGAATCGGCTCAGGCTGCTTTTACTTATATTAGGAGCCATGCTGCTCAATATGGAATTGATCCAAATTTTCAGGAAAAATTGGATGTGCATATTCACATATCTGAAGGTGCTATTCCTAAAGATGGTCCATCGGCTGGTGTGGCTTTATGCGTAGCCTTAATGTCAGCTATAGCTAATACTAAATTAAAGCCTAGTATGGCTATGACGGGTGAAATTACTCTTAGAGGTCGAGTTTTAGCTATTGGTGGTTTAAAGGAAAAGTTATTAGCAGCGTTACGCTGTGGTATTAAAACGGTTATTTTTCCTAAGTCTAATCTTAATGATCTCTTGGAAATTCCTGACTACGTAAAAGATAAATTGAATCTGATTAGCGTTAGTTCTCTTGACGAGGTTTTTGACTTGGTTTTCAAGAAAGATATTAAAGTTATTAAAAATAAAAAATCTTAAAATGATGTATGTCAAAATTTAAATAGAGTAATTCAAATGTAGTGTTGATTTTTGCGTTCAAAATGTAAGTTTTCAGCTAAAGTCCCGCCAAACTGAATTGCATTAGCTAAAGTCAAGTGGTTAAAGGTTTGTTTCTCAGCAATTGATTTTTAGTGATCACTAAATTAAGTATTAAGTATTTGGCTTAATCAATTTTTTATTAATATAATAGTAGATATAATACCACCTGGTGCTTGACAATGCCGTTGGGATTTATTCGAATTTAAAAATATATAAGGGGATTACCAATGTCTACTACACAAATTAGTGATAAAAATAAACAATACATGCAAAATGATCATAAAGTGGTCAACCAGGTTTTAGCTAGATGTGCACCAATTGTTGTTGAACGAGCTAGTGGCTCTTTTGTCTATGATATGAATAATAATGCATATCTTGATTTTACTACTGGAATTGCGGTTACTAACACCGGTCATTGTCACCCTAAAGTTGTCAAGGCGATTCAAGATCAAGCTCAAATGCTTTTGCACACATCAGTTACCACTTATCATAAAAAATACATTGAATTAGCCGAAAAGCTTGTTAGTATAACTCCAGATGGATTAGATTCGGTATTTTTAGCTAATAGTGGTGCTGAAGCAGTTGAAGGCGCAATTAAATTAGCGCGTTATGTGACCCGTAAACCAGCAATTATTAATTTTAGAGGATCATTTCA
>DAHXLC010000202.1 GCA_027371815.1 Candidatus Melainabacteria bacterium
ATTTGCCATATTCTTTAAAAGTCTGACAACTAAAATAAACATCTCCAGTTGAACTTACATAAGCATGATTTGTTGCAATTAATTCTTCAATAAAGGAAATCATTTGCGCTAGATAATCAGTAGCTTTAGGTTCTAAGTCAGGGCTTACTGTATTAAGGGCTTGCATCTCCTTACTAAAGGCATTGGCATAATAACGGGAAATCTGTTCACTGGTTAACTTTAAGGCAAAAGCTTTTTGGACAATTTTGCCATCAATATCCGTAATATTTCTCGTATAATTTACATTATAGCCCAGATAACGTAAATAGCGTACAATGATATCAAACACCAAGCCCATTCTGGCATGACCTAAATGACTTAAATCATAGACCGTGGGGCCACAAACATACATTAAAACCGTATTATTGTTTAACGGTTTAAATTCCTCTTTTGAATTCGTAAGCGTATTATAAATTTGCATTATATATCGATAGCCTAAATAAATTTTAAGTTAATATAGCATATTAACTTTTAGTTTGTAAGTTTAAGGCTAAGGCATTCTTAATACGAGTTTGTACTTGTTGGGTCTTTAAAATTGTAAAAATTCTTGACAAATCTGGGCCGTGAAGTCTAGCTGTAAGTGCGATGCGAATTGGCATATATAATTCTTTGCCTTTTTTGAAGCCATTGTTTATGCCAATGCTGTCGATTAAAGCTTTGGTCTCTTTAGCATCAAGATTTTTAAAACTGGCTATATTGTTTAAGATTAAATTGAGTATTTTTGATGCTGAATCCTGGTTAAGTATTTCCATAAATTCAAGCTTTTCATAATCAAGTGGTTTGGGTTCAAAAAAGCTTAAAGCTTGAGTTATTTCACTTAAATTATTTAAACCATCTTTAATCAAGGTGAGCATTTCATGAATTTCATTTGAATCATAACTATTTAAATTAAGTAAATCTAAATAAGGCATAGCTTTTAGCTTAAAGGTTTCATTATCTAATTGTCTTAAATAATGATTATTAAACCAGTTTAATTTGGTTAAATCAAAAATGGCCGGGCTTTTACTGACTTTATTTAAGTCAAAATCATTAATAGCTTCAGTTTGTGAAAAAATTTCTTGACCATTACTTGGCGTCCAACTCATTTGTGCTAGGTAATTAAACAACGCTTCAGGCAAATAGCCAGTTGATGCATATTTACTGATATGCACAAATTCACCATGTTTGCGTTTAGATAATTTTTGTTTTTCGGCATCAAAGATTAATGCTGAATGAGCAAATTCCGGGTAAGTTTTGCCAAGGGCTTCATAAATTAAGATTTGTTTGGCGGTGTTATGAATATGATCTTCGCCACGAATAACGTGGGTAATGGCCATGTCAATATCATCAACAACTACGGCAAAATTGTAGACGGCCATACCGCTTGATTTAATTAATATAGGATCGCCACCAAGATCGAGCGAATTTATGGCTATTGTTCCTTTGATTAAATCATCCCAGGTTATAACTCTTGGTTCATCAACAATTAAGCGAATACAGGGAATACGTCCACTGGCTTCATAGGCTTGGGCTTCTTTTTCGGAAACATAACGCCCTCGGTTATCGTATCGACTAGCTTTACCGGATTTGAGTTGTTCTTCTTTAAGTATGGTTAATTCTTCCGGTGTGGCATAGCAGAAGTAAGCTTTTTTTTGTGCTACTAATTCATTAGCTAGTTTTCGGTAATGTTCTTCTTTTTGGGTCTGGCAGTATGGTCCATAAGATCCACCTATATCTGGACCTTCATCCCAGGTAAGATTTAACCATTTGAGATGGTTAATGATATCTTGCGTATAAGCTTCTTGAGATCGTTCTTCATCGGTATCTTCTAATCGTAAAACAAATTTACCGTTATTATGTTTAGCGTATAAATAATTATAAAGCGCTGTACGTGCTGTGCCTAAATGGAGACTTCCAGTTGGACTTGGGGCTATGCGAACTCTAACTTGGGGCATGATTATTAACTCAATAAATTAAAGGTTCTACTAATCTAATTTAATCAATAAATATAGTTAAGCTTAAAATAATTAATTAAAACCTAAGAGTTTTCCTTAATCTTTATTTTTAACCGGTTAAATTTAGGTAAGCTATAAATAATTGCCGAAAAATTAACCATAATTCTCAACTTATGTTTAGTATATAACCATTAAAACAATCATTTATTAATAATGCAACAGTGATTTTGGCGATAATATAAATTGACTGAAATTCTTTAGCTTATTTAATAACCATACAGTCAACCATTGCCACACCGTTTGACAACATATTTAGCTGTTTAGCGGCGGCTTTCGATAAATCAATAACGCGCCCACCCACAAACGGGCCACGATCATTAACTTCAACAACACAAGAATCACCGGTTTTGCGGTTGACTACTAGTAGTTTTGTTCCAAATGGTAGTGATGGGTGTGCTGCCGTTAGTTTCTTGCCGGAAAAGATTTCGCCATTAGAAGTTTTACGACCTTCAAATTTACCCCCATACCAAGAAGCTGCTCCAGCAAAACAATTACTGATTTTGCCAAGAGTTAAAGTGGCATCTTTTGAGGCTGTGGTCATGAAATTTAGTAAGGCTTGCGGTAATTGATTGGCTCCTAAAGCTAATCTTAAGGCGTTAACAATTTGAAAACTTTGGTTAATTGATTGATTTTTATCAGTTTCAGCTAATGCGCAAGCATCAAATTTAAAAATGGTTTGATTGCCTATTCTGATTGATGCCGCAGAAGTATCTTTACCTGGCAGTAAACTTTCAGCATTACCTTTTAATTCATGGATAACATTTGCTAGCCTAGTGGCCATAGCTTCAACTTTATCCTGGGCTTCAGGGTTACTATTAGTTTTAACGGTATAAACAACTTTATCATTAACTAAAATTGAAGAAAATTCTTCACCATTATTTTCCCAGACATTGGTTACAACTGTTGCTTCATTGGCAGGTAAAGCAGTTGTAGCCATACAGGGTAAGGAATTTAAGGTGTTTAAAAGTATTAATGCGCTTAATAACTGTATTTTGATATTATTAAACATTATTATTGGCCTCTTTTCTATTACTTATCGGATTCTTATTAACTAACTGGTTAATTGATTAACTCGTTTGGTGCTTGGGATAAGCATCTGGTTAAGTTAGCAAAGAAAAAAAATATTGTCAAATTTTAAATCCATTCTGTAAAGTCTTGCAGATTAAGCAATTTGCGATTTTTAGCATAATTTTATATTCTTCTGGACAATGGGGTAATCAATCAATAAAAAATAACCTTACGCTAAAATTACAAGTATATACAGGGTTTTGCCAGTTGGTTTTAAAGAGGTATGGGCTTGATAACCGTTGTCAGTAGGAGTTGGGTTAAAATCTGTAAAGTTTAAATTAAAAAAAATTCAGATAAGTCTAAATTGAACACATTAATTAGCTCAATTGGTAATTGATAAAGGTTTGTAGCTGTTGAAAACTTCGCTTAATTATTAAACAGTTTGTAATTTATGTTTACAATAACTAGTCAGAAAAATAATTTTTTTATTGATTTTTAGTTGGTAGATTTGCTTTGTGAAAATTTAACGGAATGTTTAAAGCATTATTTGGATAATGAATAATTTTAGAAGTTATCTGTGTCTAGGAGAAGTTAGTATATTGAAAAGTTAAACATAATACGATTTACCATATATAATTGATGGGTTAAGAGTTAATTGGGTTAATTTGGTTATGCAAAAAATTATTGCTGGATTAGTTGAATTTAAAAAAAACCATCAAAAATCTTTTATTGAAGATTTTCCTGATTTGATTAGTGGTCAAAATCCCTTGGCTTTATTAATTGTTTGTTGTGATAGCAGAATCATGCCAACAATTTCGACGCAAATTGGTCCGGGTGATTTATTTGTCTTAAGAAATATTGGCAATTTAGTACCCCCATATGATTATATTAATCAGGGTAATGCTTTTAAGCATAGCTCAGTTGTAGCAGCCTTAGAATTTGCTTTATTGTATCTAAATGTGCCGAATATAATTATTTGCGGACATTCTGAATGTGGCGCAATGAAGTATTTGCTTGATAATAAAGAAGTACCTGATACCCCGTTTTTGCATAATTGGATCAGTGAAGCCAAAGGCGTTTACAATAACTTTATTGAATCAGGAGTTGATAAGACTAATGTAAATGCTCATAATCAATTATCGAAGTTGAATGTTATGCATCAATTAGAAAATCTTATGACTTTTCCGATTGTGCTGGATAGATTGAATAATGGTAGTCTCCAAATTCATGGCTGGTGGCTGGACATTTCAAATTATAATGTCTATCATTTGATGAATGATACTGGTGAATTCTTAGAAATCAATGAAAATACGGCTCCGGATATAATTAAACGGTTATATAAATACGATTCAGTTATTTAAATAATCTAATTTTATCAAAACAAATCATTTTTCGAGTTGTCAATGTGAATAACGTAGTAAATATTGTGTCGATTTGACTTTAGTATTACAAGATGGTTGATCTATCACGTGTTGTTAACTTGAATAACGTAGTAAGTATTGTGTAGAGCAAGCATGGGCAATTGGCAATGAGTTTAAGCTGTTTTATTTTTTTTAGGGCAGCTAAAGCTATAGATAAAGATTTAGATTATTTATTGATTATTGGTTTCATATGCGCTGGCATTTTTACTTACTTTTGATATTGGTTTATGGTCTAAATTTACTTCATTTTCCTTAGCTAAAGGTGGAACAATGTTTTTAGTTCTATTATTAACAACTGGTGTTGGTTTATTCGATAATTTTTTTATATAGGTATCCAAATCAGAATCATGAGATATAATCCAAAGCCTGGTAAATTCTTTATAAGATGTTTCGCC
>DAHXLC010000219.1 GCA_027371815.1 Candidatus Melainabacteria bacterium
TGGAAGGTGTGGCAAGATGAAATAAAGCCATTAATTGAAAAATTAATAACTTTGTTTAGAGGTGGTGTTTTTCCAAGATCATATCAAATGTTGTTACTCAATTATACTAGACATTCAATCAAGACACCTTATTACCGATTGTTGTATAATACTGTAAGACTTGAAGAAAGGTATTCCAGTATATTTGAACATAATCAACAATTAAAAACAAACTGGGTAGAATTTAAAGATTGTTGGGTAGTTAAATGCCTTGGTTATGAATTTGAAACACCCAATAAATTAGAATTAAAAGATGTTTCAAATAATCGAAAAATATTAGAAACTGCTTTAAACTGGCTTATTCTTCTAACCCGTGATGACGACTTTGATAGTTTAAAGTTTCAAGGAGAAAAACATGAATCAACAAAAAAATAATCAAAAAGCCGAAGCTGATTCTAAATTAGATGAAAAGGTTCTGGTAAATAATTTTCAAAATATGAATAAACTTATCAGCATTGTGAAAGATCAAGCTGATGAAATTAAAGATACTAAGGGTAATACTTATGCGGTTAAGCATCATCAATTACGAAATTTACTAGATTTAGTAATTAAAGTTAAATCAGTTCAAGATACTGATACTAATAAATTAAATAATAAGAAATTAGCTATGTTGTGTATGTTAAGGCCAAAAATTGCTTATATGGCTGCTAGACAAAAAAATCTCAAAAATATTTTTTTGCTTTACGAGAACTTATTAACTTCTAAGTTTTTCACCGAAGTTAATAAAAATGATAAAGATTCAAGTGATGTTCTCAATGACAACATTGATACTTTATATAATATATCTGAAGCCTTGGTAGCTTTTCATAAAAAGTTTAGTGTTAAAGAAGACTAATAGGAGTAATATTATGACAGAATTTATAGGAAAAATAATTTTTACAGGTATTATAACTTTAAAAACAGGTATGTATATTGGCACAGGTTCAGCTGGGGGTATTGGCCTTGTTGACAATCCGGTTATACGTGACCCATTCACCGAGGAGCCAATTATACCAGGATCTAGTCTAAAAGGTAAGCTAAGATCATGCTTAGGGTCGCTTTTAAATGAAAATGCTGACATAAAAACTGATTTAGATAAAGAGCATGATTCTGTCAAAAGGTTGTTTGGCTCTAGTCCAACCAAAAATCAAACTGATAATAATAAATACAGCCATGGTAAATCAAGATTAACGGTTCGCGATTGTAGAATAAATAATGATTCACTGTTGAATTTAAGGAAGAAAAATTTAGACGGGTTATTTGTTGAAATTAAAACAGAAAATATAATCGATAGATCAACTGGCAGTGCTGAACACCCTAGACAAACCGAAAGAGTGCCAGCCGGAGTTGAGTTTGATTTTGAATTCATTTATGATATTTATAGTAAAGATAATTCTGATAATAGTTTAGATAAAATTATTGATGATTTACAAAATATTAAAAGAGCAATTAGTTTTTTACATTATGAATCAATTGGCGGTTCAGGGTCTCGTGGTTATGGTCATGTTGGTATGAAAGTTGTAAATACTAATTTAATCTCAAAATCTCAATTATTAGGTAATGATGTTAAGAATGATTCTAAAGATCCTTTTTTAATAAAGCTTAACGAAGAAATCGAAAAGAATTTCCCCCAAAAAGCACCACTCACTGAGAAATGCCAAGCCTAATATTTTAAAGTTTAGTTTACAGAGTTGTATTATATTAGGGAAGTTTTATGAAAAAAGATTTAATTAGTTTTGAATTTCAGAGCCCAATTAGAATTGGTATACCAGGAAGAGATGAGCAAGCTGCAAGAGACTCAATACCAGCAGATCAACTATTTTCAGTTATTAGCCTAAACTGGATTAAGTTATATGGAATTGAATCATTTTATAAGGAAATTATAAACTCATATAATGATATGAATAATAGTGACAATTTTGCTTTTAAAATTTCTGATGCATTTCCTGTAATAAATGGAAAAATGGTTTTCCCTACTCCCAAGTGGTTGGAAGAAAAAATTAAATCAAATAATGATCAATTGACTTTTGATAAAAAATTAAAAACAAATTGGATCTCAATAAATTATTTTGTAGAAGCTTGTAATCAAAATTTTTTATATTTAAATATTGATTCACCACCATACATGCAGCCTTTACCAATTAAGCTCACTAATAATGTCAACTTAAAGGAAGATCAATCTCAACCGTTTTATTCTGCTGTAGCTTCAATTCCTGAAAATACTAATGGCTCAAAAAATAATTGTCAAAAAAAATCAAAATTAGAATTTAAGTGTTTAATAAATTATGATTGTAATTTGTCTGATAAGTTAAATAATGTGTTCAAGCTTATTGAAATTGAGGGTATTGGAGGTAATAGGAGTTCTGGATATGGTCAGTTATCAAAAATTTCGCTTTTGGGTAATAATTGTGAAGAAATTAAATTATTAAAGAATTTAAAAAAAACCTCAATTAAAATGTTATTGTCTGCTTGCATACCAAGTAATGCCTCAATTAATAAAATAAAACTTAATTTAAAAAATAATCATTATATTTTAAAAACCAAGTCTGGCTGGGTCTATGATGAAAATGCCTTTCCAACAGATATAAGGAAACCTGTTATCCATTATATAGATACAGGAAGTTATTTTGATTTTGAACCAATTGGTCAACTTATACATATGCAATTTGGTAATGGTTTGGTATCTTATAAATATGGTATACCTTTTGTAATATAATAACTTGCTTAGAAGGGTTAAAAAGATGAAAAAAATCGAAAGAATCAAATTTCAGGTAACAACGCTAAGCCCTATTCATGTTGGAACTGGTAAAGAATTTAGCCGATGGGACTATTTTATTAATAACGATAAACTTAACTGTTTAAATTATGACTTATTTGCCGAAAATTTTTCTGAAAGCTTTAGTTTACTTAACGAATTTGTTGATGATATTGTATTGAATTTAAAAAATGTTATACAAAATCAAAATAAGACAAATCTTAATAGTTATATAAAGGATTCCAAGTTTAAAGAAGATCTGCAAAATGCTATTAACACAGATTGTACCAGAAATTTAAGTAAATTATTTGATAAAGATCGAATCCGAAGTGTTAAGTTGTCTGCTGGTTACCCTTATAACTATATTCCTGGAAGCTCTATTAAAGGTGCTATTAGAACTGGCTATTTAAATCGGGTTTTAGATAATACTTTCTTTAAACCTGAATCTTTTAATAAAACAATTAATGGTACATTTAATGCTAATTCAACTATCGGTTCTAAAATCTGTAAAAAATTTCAAAAATTAGCAGTAAGTGATAGTCACGTAATTAGTAAATCGCAATATTTAGTTGCACCAATGTCAATATATTCTGACGGTTCTAAACAAGATTCAGCCATTGAAGTTTTAAATTCTCAAAGCATTTTTTCTATTGATATTTCTTTTATAGATGAATTAATTAATGATTGGAGAAAAATACTTGAAAATGTAAATAAATTTTATAAAGCAGTATGGGATGCAGAAAAGGCTAATAGGATGGCACAGTATAATGATCAAAAAAACAAAGAGAAACAAAAAAAAATGAATCTGCATGAATTTTATTGTACAACACAAATACCCGAAGATTCATATCTTTTAAGAATAGGATATGGTTCTAGTCAATTAGCAACAAGTTTAATGTTAAAGTATAAAAATATTAATAATAACGATGATTCACACTTTAAAAGGTTATATTCGGTTTATTCCGATGATGAAGCTAAAATGAATAGAAAAATTTACCCATATAGCTCAAAATCAGTTTATATTACAGATTTTAATAACCCTGAACCGCTTGGTTGGGTAGTTTTAAAACCCATATCAAAGTATATATATGAATAATAATGAAATCTATAATTCAATAAATATTGAAATTGAGAATATTTCGCCAATATTTATTGGTTCTGGGTTAGAGTTGTCAAGTTGGGAATATATTATTACAAAGCCTGAAAAATCAAATTTACCTAATACAAATTTCGTTGTCAGGGTTATGGATTTGGGAAATTTTGCATCGCTTGAAGATTTTGATTTAAATTTGCTGAAATTAAATATTGATAAATTAATGGTGTCATTAAAAAGTCAAATATATTATAATAAAACCATCCATGAAGCAGCTAACTTAAATGAATTATATAAGCAAAATCATGCTAATCATTCATTTGTTAAATTTATAGACAAATGTTTAAATGTAGAATTAATTTGTTTTCCGAAAATAACCCTTGATAGTAAATTTGGAAGTATTAAATTGTTTGCTGGTTATCCTGAATGTTTTATACCAGGCAGTTCAATTAAAGGTGCTTTAAGAACAGCTATTTTTAATGAAGAAATTCAAGATTCTGTTTTACTAGACTTTTATAAAAATTTTAAAAAATATGATAAATTTTCAGGTAATTCAATCTATAAATTTTATCAAAAATATTTTAAACCTAATCAGGCACAATTTAAACTTAATTTAGGTTCACCTTATTCAAATTTTCAACTCTTTAAAATCAGAGATTCAGGTAATATAACAATCGACAATTTTAGACTCGTAAAAATTCGTACTCGATTCTCAGTTAAAAATAATACTGTTTCAGCTCTGATTTTAAAAAGAGGTTTTAATAGTATTATATCGCTTGATTTTAATACTAAATATTGTTCATTAAATCAAATTATTAAAATATTTGAAACAACAGATAAATTTTATAGATCCATATGGCAAAAAGAAAAAAATATTAGAAATAATGGTAAATATAATTTGGACAATTTTTATAAAGATAAATTACCTGATCCAGATAAATATTATCTGTTAAGATGTGGGTTTGGATCGGGTCAGCTTTCAACAAGTATTTTGTTGAAATATAAAAATTTAACAAAAGATGATTCTAAGTTAAAAAACGGAAGATCATACAAAAACGGCAATGATCCATATTTTAATTATGAGTATCCTGTTTCAACTAAGACAATATGTATGAGTGACAATACAGAAATACCCATTGGTTGGATTAAAATTAATAAAAGTTGCTTTAAATAGTGAGGTAAATCAAAATGCAAATTTTTCAATATAAATTAGTTTTAAGTTGTGATAAAAATAAAACAGACTTTTTTTATAAATCACCAGCACGCGGTACAATAATGCATGGAATTTTGCTAAATTTAATCAAACAAAACAACCTTCATGATGGTGTTTCTTTAGTTCGACCTTATACTCAATATGTAGTACCAGGTAGTTATGGTGTATACAACTGGTATATTAATATATTAGATTCAATTAAGGGTGAATCTATAATAAACTGGATTGAGTCAAAACCTGAAAGTTTATACTCTAACCACTATGAAATGGCTTTGCAAGTTAGCAACATAGAATTAGTTGAAAAAAATACATATATTGACATTTTAAGTAAAAGCTTTAATGTTTTGCCGCCAAAATATGTATCTTTTGATTTTTTAACACCAGTAATTTTCAAAAAATCTAGGGTCAATGGATATTGGAACTGGCCTGATACTAAAGCACTTACGCAAAGTGTTTTGAATAAATGGAATTCTTTTACTGATACTGAAAAATTTGATAGTGAAGAAATACTTAATGATTTGAATAATTGTAGTAGAATTTTAAATTTTAATTTAAAATCTAAAAAAGTTTCGATGGATGGAATTAATATTCAAGGAACAACTGGTAATATGAATTTAAGCTTAAATGGTGAGCGACATATAAGAAGTTTATATAATATGATTGGGATGTACAGTAATTATTGTGGTATTGGTGCAAAAACAGCAATGGGGTTAGGTGCTGTTAACTTTAAAGATGATTTGGATTATCGGTTAATTAGTCTTACACACAAGTAGTTTCTTTAGTTAATATTATTGGTTAACTTTATATCATCAAGAAAGGTTTAATTTTGTCAAATACATTAATTAGTTGTGTTGGAAGAAGGGATCCTTATGATAAGGATTATCCATTTTTCTATGGATCTTTGCTTGCTTCAGCTCATTATATAAATATAAATTTTAAAAAACTAAAAAAAATAGTATTAATTTATACACCAGAATATCTAGCTAAAATTAATGAAATTAATAATTATCTTCAATCTTATTTTCCTGATTGTGAAATCCAACATCTTGAAACAAAGTTAAACGACCCAAGTAATCTTAATTTGGTTGATTCTGAATTTAAAATTATTCTTGAAGATATAGCTCGAGATACTAGTCATAAATCTACTTTTATTAATTTGAGTTCTGGCACCCAGCAAATGACCCAGACCTTAACTTTAATGCTAGTTACAGGTTTTATTAAGGAGACTGGCCTTTCAACTAAAAACCCTTTCTATAAATCAAATTGTTGTGACCTGGAATTAACAGATGAACCTTTAAAAGAACCTTTACAAAATGTTCTTTTAAGAGTCGAAAAACTCAATAAAATTGACATTCCTGCTGTTAAGCATATTACCAAAAGCAATATTATAACTTTAATAAAAAATGATAATTATAAGCAGGCCGAAATATTATTAGAAGAATTTCCTGATTCGGAAGTTAAAAATAAAATTTTAAAACCAATATTTGAAATGGCAAATAATCTTTTACTTTTAGACGTTACCACAGCAAAATTGAATTTTAAAGAATTGGTTGAAGCGCTTAAACAAATGAAATTATATGACTTTTATATTACTAAAATTTTAAGTATTGAAAATGCAATTAATTGTCATACAGGTCTTTTGTGTTATTGGCTAACCGAAATTAGAAATCGTCAGGAAAGATATGATGATTTTATAAGATCGGTTGGTTTGACAAGAGAAATCTGCTTAGAATTGCAGTTAAAAAACTCTGAATTTAGTTTTGTATATGAATCAGTATTAGATAAATCTAATAAGACATACAGAATTAAAACTAATGAATTAA
This sequence comes from Candidatus Melainabacteria bacterium, assembly GCA_027371815.1. Classification (GTDB taxonomy): domain Bacteria; phylum Cyanobacteriota; class Vampirovibrionia; order Obscuribacterales; family JAKAZS01; genus JAKAZS01. The sequence goes on from DAHXLC010000219.1 coordinate 6,903, forward strand.
AGAGATTATACCCAAATTTATTTAATTCATGCTTTAACAATAAAGTTGAAAATCTGAAAATTGTCAGCCTTGAT
>DAHXLC010000250.1 GCA_027371815.1 Candidatus Melainabacteria bacterium
TCAAAAGAACTAATACATTATTCATATTTGATGTAATAAAATTCTGTTATGAGAAATATAGTTTTTTGCTTCTATTGTAAATCAATACAATTACATAAATATACAAAATCGATGAAAACTAGATTTTTTATTTTCATTTTGAATAAATTGTATGAATATAAGAGTAGCGCAAGAAATTTAAGCTTTATTTTTGCAAATTTATTGTGTCTTAATATAAACTCTACAAAAGAAGGTATAGATAAATGTACTAAAGAATTAGAAACTACGCATGTTTTTGAAACTAGAACTAGATTACTTTTAACAAGAAATTTAATGGCTCAAGCTGGAGAACAAGCATTAACTTCTGCACAAGAGGAAACAATTTTTAAAATCAAGCCAGAAACTAATATATTTTTGGATGTATTAAAAAAAACGCTATTTGAATTAAATTTTATAGATGAAGAAAAATATTATGAAAAAGCATCTTTAGATCAAAAACTGCTAATATTGTGCTCACATCATTCTACAATCCTAGATGATAATAACTTGAAAAATAATGCATTCGCTAAATCAAATGCAGAACTTAAAAAACCTATAATAACATACAAAAAAACTACAGCATATTATGCAGCGACAAAACAATATCCTAAACTAATAGAAACTCTATCAAAAACTATTATATTACAACTTGGAAAACTGCATGAGAATCATTCTCCAAAATTTACCCCAGAATTTAATGCAAGCTACGTAATCATTACGCAACATATAAACAATATTAAAGCAAAATTACTCCAAAAGCGTAGTATTACTAGTGGATTAAATCCATTTTATAAAAGCAATGTTGATATATATGAATTTTCAGATTATTTAGCTGAAATAGGAAATCGTTTTGATAAAATGTTTGAAATTTTATTTAAAGAACATGCAGGAATACAAGCAAATAACCACCCATTTCTTTCAGCTTATAGTGCATTTCTTGCATTTGATCAATATTGTGCGGATCATTTAGAATCTGCTAATCCTACTATAACACCTTGTCTTTTTATTTCTTCAACAGTTATTACAGCCGCTTTATCTGTTTCAGCATGGGCAATATTTAATCATTTTTGCTCTGCCGATACACTTTACTGTTTTAAATATACACATAATTCAGCCGATACTCTTAATGCAGTTATTAATTGTTTACTACCACAAGATACAATTCAAACTGGATATATATCAAATTTCGCTCAAAGTGCAATATTATGCGCAGCAAAAGCTGGTTATAAAGAAATTAACATAACTGATAATGGTATTCTAATAACAAGCAATATATTAGGCGGAAATATTTCTACTTTTAATTCTACATTAACTAATAATCAACAAACTATTCAACAGCTTATTAGTACATGTCCAATACCAATAACATCTTCACTTGCTAATTTAATTGCATCTGCACAATGGGATGCTACTAATTATACATGGGTTTTAGATAATTTTATTAGTTCAAAATGTTCATTTAGTAGCGCTGTTTTAAATGAATTTAATCAGCAAAATGGAAAATCAATATTAAATACAATCATTTCTTCTGCAACTACAACATCAAAAATGTCTAATACTACAATAAATGAACTTACAAATTGTAGTTTATCTCTTGGTAATGCTAGCAACATTTTTGCAGAATTTTCAAATATTTATATCCAACTTGATGTTTTACTAAATTTTTGGAACTACACTAAAAATAATTTGCATCAAATAAAAGATGCAAATTTGAATTACTATGATCTAAAAAATATCAGCAACGATCAAAATACAGGATTTAAAATTACCCTTCTAACTAATGGATCAATTGTAATAAGTAATTTCACTGTTTAATTTTAATTAACATATTGTTAATATTTCATTTATAGCATTCAGGAATTATGAATAAAATTAAAATATTATTATTTATTATTGTTATACAAACTATTAGCGCTCCACCAAGTGCAGTAAATACGATTTTTGAAGAACGCATTCTTAATCCTAATATTAATTCAATAGATAAATTAGCTTTAATTGCAGTAAGAAATGCTTTATATAACGGTAATTTTGCATTTAATAATACTCAATATATTCAATACATCAATGCTTTAAATATACATGATTCTGTATTATCATTAATTGAAGGACGACTAAGAACTTTAAATAAAGCAAATAATCTTATGATACTTGCTGCTACTTCAGCTGAAATTTTTAATGGCAATATTTTTTATGTCGACAACTTAATTAAAAAAAATGAATCAGAAATTCACAAAAATGCAATAAACTTAATATTAACAAATATGGAAGAAGATGCTAAACAATATGATGATACAAGCCTAACTCCTGTTTTTAAAAATCAACTATCAGAAATATCGTTAGCATTAAATAATATACAAAAAACAACTTCACCACAACAAAAATTCATTACCAGAGTTTTTAAAAACAAAGCTCCAAAACAATACGAATTAACCAAAGAATTATTTGAAAAATGTTATTACATTTTAAATTCTAGATTTGAAATTGAAAATATTATTTCTGAAAGAATACAATGCGCACAAAATGCTTTAATTGCATATAACATGTATTTTTTTGTAAAATCAGAAGAAAAGGAAGAAATAGCACATGCAAGAATTGCTACAATTGCGTTAACTGCTACTGGACTGTTATCTGGTATTAATTGGTCAATAGCAAACACGGTATTTAAACCAAAAATCACTCCTCTTGCACCAATCAATGAAACAATCGTACGAAATTCCACGCTTTGTTTGGGCAGACCAATTCTAGAGAATATAGATCTTTTTAATTGTGGCATGCAACTTACAAACTGTATAAAAGAATATGGATACACTAACCGTTCTTTTGCAATAGCTGACGGTGTTATTACTACACAAACTGTTTTAGATTCTTTTATAAAACTATATTTTCCTTCAGCATATGCAAAAGTATTCTCATTATTTGCGACTGCATTATCAACAACACAAACTTCATTAGCTAATATACAAAATTTGGAATCTAATAGTTGTGCTACTACTTCAGCAACGCAAGCATATATTTTGGTTAGCTCATCTTTGACAAATCTATTATTAGCTCAAACAGCAATGCAAATAAATCAAAACAAAAGTATTTTTATCAACGATCTAATTTTGCAAATTGAAAATTCTTAATTTACTTGTTAAGTAATGTAAAATCTAATTGAATTATATTAAAAATTATTT
>DAHXLC010000251.1 GCA_027371815.1 Candidatus Melainabacteria bacterium
TATTGGCAATATTTAGATATGATTGCGAAACTAATTTGTTAACTATATTATTATCAAGATATGATGAAGATTCATATAGTTTAGGCAGAAATAATGCTTCAATTTGAGCTAAATTCTTATCTGACAATTTAACTAATCCAAAATCTTTTAATCTTTGATTAAGAAATTTAAGATAATTAATTTGATTTATTGGTTTTAAATAGTCTTGAGGATAATAAGCATAAACTATATTAGCTAAATTAACCAAAGCATCATTAAGTTCAAAGAGCTGAAAACTTGCATCAATATCATTTTTACTTGAAAGGTCATTTAAAATTAAATCTATATATAGTTCAATTGATTTATTGTAAAGACCATATTTTTGTGTCATTAATAAATCTTGTTTAACTGAAGCAATATCACTAGTACCCAACGCTTGTTTATTTACGGTTTTATTACTGATAACGGCTATTTCACTATTCAGGAAAGCAATTTGATCAAAAGCTGGTTTTGGTAAAATTTTAGGATTAAAAGTCATTAATTTTAATTCTTTATTTAAATTAATTGACATATAAATATTATTAATTGTTTGGATCATAAATGATGTTATAAAGGCAAATACAACCACTAAACCACTGTAAAATAAATACAAATAAAGATCCTGCTTAGTATATTTTTTTAAACGTAATTTCCATAATTTAAAATTGCCAATTAAAATATTAGTTAAATTATTTTGTCTTTGACTACTTGCTTTAGCTAAATCAGTTAAAAGATTGACCATGTTCTGATAACGATTTTGAGGATCCTTAGCTAAAGCTTTAAAAACAATAGCTTCCAGATTGGCAGAAATCTTAAGCTTGGAATTGATTTCTTTAAAGGGTTTCGGAATTTCATTTAATTGTAAATGCAATGATTCTAGTAAATTATTGCCAACCAAAGGTGGCTTGCCTGTTAATGTTTCATACATTAAACAGCCAAGTGAATAAATATCCGATCGGTTATCTAATTTTTCACCACGACATTGTTCCGGTGACATGTAAAATGGCGAACCAAAAATATCCCCAGTTTTAGTTAATTTGCCAATATCTTCATTTTCAGTCAGCATTTTAGCAATACCAAAATCGAGAATTTTAACTGCATCATTTTGGCCAGGTAAAATCATTACATTACTTGGCTTTATATCACGGTGAATTATACCTTTACTATGGGCATGTTCAATAGCTTGAGCAATTTGACTAAAAATATTTAAGGCTCGATCCTGATTTAAATATTTAGTATCTTTAATTAAATCAGCCAAAGAAACGCCTTCAATATAATCCATTACTAAATACGGAATACTATCATTAAAGGTGGCAAAATACTGAATATTAATTATATTTGGGTGATTTAAATCACTTATGGCACGACCTTCATTTTGAAAACGCTGTAAACTTATTTCATTAGCGACTAAATGTGGCAGTAACATTTTAATAGCATACTTTTTTTGCAATAGTTCTTGAGTAGCCAGAAAAACTACACTCATACCACCCTGTCCCAAGACTTTTTCAACCAGGTAATACTCTCCAATCCTTGTGCCAACAAGAGCCTGATAATTACCCGAAGTTACTTTAAATGAATCTACAAAAGTATTATCATTTGTATCCTGGTTTGTTGTGTTAACTGAAAAGTCTTCCATTAAATTTGAATTATTTATAAGATCATGTTAGTTTTTTTATTAATTTATTGTGGTTTGTAGACTGGACAATAAAATATATTTACTTGTGATCCTGGTGTAAATTTATTTATCGAGTTTACCGTAACAATACAAATATTCGCATTTCGATCTTGTGCTTTAATCATGTTATTACGTGAAGCTTTAATTTGCCAGTTACCACTACCTAAAGTTACTTTATACCAATTATAAACTGTACTGGCTGAATCTTTAGAAAAAAAACGCATTTGACAATTACCACTATTAATAGCTTTAGGATAATTTAATCCTGATTGATATATTAACGATCCAGTATATTGAGGCAGATTAGGTATTACCATTGGTTTGGCCAGAGGCTGACTGGTAAATTCTGTTGGCGGATGTGGTCGAACCTGTTTTTTTATTGATTTATTATTATTCGAACAATTAGTATTATTTTGAGCTAAGACACCATAACTCGATTGTAAAGCATATAAAAAAATAAAAAATAAATATTGCATAAGGGGTACCAGTTTAATTAATGCTTGAATATTGCCCACCACCGGTTGCGTTACTTTGAAATTGTAACATACCTAAAAAATTATGATAACCTGATGCTGGAATCCACACGGCTGCATCATAGCCGGTAACACTAGGCTGATCATCAAAAGGTTGATCCTTTGTTAAAGCATCTCCTTCCTGACTGGAACTATTAACAGAAACACCAATCATCGAAGCTGCTCCAGCTAAGGCACCACCACTTGACTGGGTATCAACTAAGGTCCTATCAGCTGCATAAACCAATAAATCAGATCCAGGAGCTTGACTTGTAATTGGTGGAGGGGTATTGCCATCTGGAGTAAGGCTAACTTGATCTAAATAAGCATTACCATAAATAGCCGTAAATTGAATAGGTCCTATTGTATCCATAATTAATAAATTAGTTTTAGGGTTAAGATAAAGATAAAAAGTTTGACCAAGGGGCAAAACTTGACTATTCAAGACTTGGTATAACTCATTTATACTTACACCCGGTTTCATTTCCTGACAGCGTTGCAATAAATTAAATAATGCAGATCCTGGAAGTGGTGCAAAGCCAGCTGGCGGAACCTGACTGTCATTTTGCACAGTGTTACTACCAATATAATTCATATTACCAATATGGGCTAACAGCTGCCAGGGCGTTCCATCAGTGCCAAATTGAGGTGATTGCGAGCTAGGCAAATTTTGGCTTGGATATTTAGAAGGTGAATTACCGTTATGATTAAACAATTTAACACCAGTAGGCTGACCATATGGGCTAACATTAGCTGTTGGCGTAGGTATAATAGGTCCAAAGCCAAACCATGAGCTGACAGCATTAACACCATTTGCAAGACCTGAAGAAGCACCTTCACCACCATCATTATTCCATTGTTCTAACAGTGATGTCTTCATATATTCAGTAGCTGTATAATTGTTGCTTGGAGCTTGGGCTGCCGTTGGATAAGCACCCAAGTTATTAATCCAGGTATTAAGATTAGAGACACAAGGACCACTGGCATTAGATCCATAATCAACAGTTGAAGTACAGGAAACTAATTCATTATGAATATTTTCTAATTCATTAATTGAAGCTAATTGATTATAAGTACTGCCATAACGATATATTGAAGATCCCGGAGCGGGATAGCCTAAATTAGGTGGATACAAGGCCGGATTACGTTTAGGTGGGGTAGTAGTAGATGTGGCTGGTAGAAAATTAGAGGGGTTATTGTAGGCTGCCCAGGCATTAATGGCATTACTGGCAAAAGAAGCAGATCCGGATATAAAAATGCCGTTATCGGTCATAGTAATTGAAGATGGCGTATAAAGTTCATTATTAAATATACTATTACTACCATCTGATACAAAACTACCTAACCCTGGATTAGGAGCGCCGGGATAATTATAAATTTTAATATAACCGCCAGGCATAGCTAAGGGATATTGACCAGCTAAAACCTGTTGCCCGTTATTAGTGCCACTAAGAGCATTTGGTGGACAACCAACTGTAGCAGCAGCAATTGCTGTGGCTAGGCTACTTACGTTTTGCACCTGACGATTAGCGATTCCACCAGCTTCAAAGGCATTAGGTGGTATTATACTGTTTAATGCCGTATTAACTACTGGATTAACCAATGCCTGATTAAATTCGGTTTTAGATATTAAATGAGCCTGTAAATTTGGCATTACTGGTACGAGAGCCGGAGCGTTATTAGGTAAAAAAGGAATATTAACATAACCTGCTAAATAACCAGCAGGTTGACCAGATGGAGCCTGTGGTGCATTGATACCACCAGGTGGGCCAGCATTACCAGACTTAGGGATAAGCAAAGTATTAAATTCATTGATAATAGTAGGCGATAAAGCACTAAAACTATCTAGTAAGGCTTGAGAAATATAAATATTAGAAGCTTTGCCACTATTATAGTAAGCTGTTTTAAACTGTTGCGGAGCATATTTAACTTTATTAGCGTTGGGTTGGGCTGAATTAAAACTAAGTATAGATGTATTACTAAAGGATGAAACCCGGTTAAAATCATTTGTATAATTATTACTATTAACAATTTGACTGGTTAAAGCCTGACCTACACTAGCAACAGCCTGCCAGACGTTATTGGCATTGCTATTAGCCTGTGAACTGCCCATAGCCTTAGCATTAGCTGAAACAAGTAAGGCATAACCTACTAATCTGTTGTAAGTTAATAAATTAATCGCATTGGATCCTAACGGATCGCATAATGGAGCAAATTGCTGCACATCATTTGGTATTGTGTTTAAAGCAACGCTTGGCTGCCTTACAGCATTTCGGGCAATACTAACAGTGCCTGAATCAACAGCATCAGTTAATTCGCGACCACCACCAAATAAATTAACGGAGTAAAAAAAAGCTAGTCCTAAACAAACTAGTAATACCAAACTTGCTGCTATAATACCTAATGTAAAACCATGAATTCTACGCATAAGAAATTATTTTGAGACCTATTTAAATACCGATAATAGTAATTTTATGAATTTAATAATTATTATAATATTTTAATAAAACTTGTCAAATTAAATTTATTCAAATAATTCCTGCTTTCAATAAATCTTTTAAATCAATAATGCCTTTAGCCCGTCCTAAATCATCAAGGATTAATAAATCCGAAATGGTATATGTTTCCATTATTTTTAAGGCTTCTTGAGCTAGAGCAGATTCATTTATCGTTTTTGGTGAAGTTGTCATAAACTCACTAGCTTTTAATTCAAAGAAATGCTCATGATGATTTGTTAAAGCCCTGCGCAAATCACCATCAGTAATAATCCCGATTAATTTATGGGTCTCATCGCCAACGGTAGTAAAACCTAGTTTTTTGGCATTAATTTCTTGTAAGACTTCAACATAAGTGCTGTCTTTATCAACCAGGGGAATTTTCTGACCATAACGCATCACATCTTTAACAGTCAACAATTGTTTACCTAAAGATCCTCCAGGGTGACTGCGGACAAAATCCTCAGCGGTAAAACCTTTTACACTCATTAACACTAAGGCTAAAGCATCTCCCATCGCTAAAGTAGCGGTTGTTGATGATGTTGGCGCTAAATTATGCGGACAGGCTTCGCGCTCTACGCCAACGTCAATTACTACATTGGCATATTGAGCTAAGGTGGAATGGTTATTTCCGGTAAAAGCAATGATTGTTAGGCCTAGCCGTTTTAAAGGTTCTAGTACTAATTTAATTTCACTAGTTTCACCTGAACTAGATAAAATAATTGCCAGATCACTTTGGGCAAGCATACCAAAATCACCATGTCGCAATTCAGCTGGATGCACAAAAAAAGCTTGCGTTCCAGTTGAAGCTAGTGTCGCTGCAATTTTGTTGGCGATATGTCCTGATTTGCCAATTCCAGTTACAACTACCTTTCCCTTACAATTAATTAATTTTTCAATTGCCAAATGAAAGCTGTCATTTAATCGATTAGACATAGCCATTATGGCATTAGCTTCTTCAGCTAAAATTGCTTTAGCTGAATTGATAATATATTCAGCATTATTTAGTTTTGGTGACTGTTTTTGCAAATAGGTCATAATAAAAAATGATCCAAAAGTATACAAGTAAAACATATTATACTAACAAAACCATTAATATTAAAGAAGGCTTGATTGATTTTTGATAAATCATGGGGTTTAACTAAACTATGTTCATAAATTAGCATTAAAGCTACAATACCAATACCTATATAATACAAAAAATGAATTTGGGCAAAAATACCGGTAAGGATTAAACAAATTATGGTAAAGACATGGGCGATTTTGGCTACCAGTAAAGCTCTTTCAACGCCAAACCGAGCTGGTAAACTATAAATTTTATGCTGGCGGTCAAATTCATAATCCTGTAAAGCATATAATATATCAAAACCACTAACCCAAAGGCTTACAGCTAAAGCTAAACACCAAGGGGTTAAATTAGTCAAACTATTACTTACGGCGACATATCCACCTAAAGCAGCTCCACCCAGGCTTAGGCCCAAGACAAAATGACATAAATAGGTAAAGCGTTTCGTATATGAATATAACGAAAGCCAAATAATCGCAATTGGTGAAAGCATAACACAAGTCCAATTTAAATTATAAGCAGCATAAACCATCAGTAAAAAAGCCAAAAAAGCAAATTTTAGCGCATTACTGACTTTAATTTGCCCCTGCGGTATGGCTCTAGTCAGGGTACGTGGATTTAAGGCATCAATTTTGGCATCGATAGCCCGATTTAATGACATTGCTGACGATCGCGCTGCCAAAAATGCGATAATTGCCCAGCATAATTTAGCCAGAGCAATACGAGACCCACTAGCTAAAATAAATCCGGACAAAGCAAAAGGTAAAGCAAAAACAGTGTGTTCAATTTTAATCATTTCGCACCAGCGTATTATAGTTTGTGACAAGTTATTTAAACTTAATTCCCTGACCATAAGCCAATCCTCAACACAGCTCTTATTGAAGACATCCTTTCAATTTCTCCAATTCTAGCTTATCCTAAACCCGTAGTTATTGTACTAAACAACATCATGATTATCTTTAAAAGTATGTTTAATGTGACAATTTAGTTAAAGTTCTTTGTTAAATATTGAATTTAACAAAGAAAAATTTTCACGCTAATTTAGTGAGCTCCCCCCAAAAAGTGGACACAAAAAAGTACACGACCAATTATGATAAAATATTAATTTAGGGGGAAGAAATTATGGATAAAAATTTTGAATATTCAAAAGAGTTTAAAATTAATGCTGTTAAACTAGCATTATCACAAGGCAGCTCTGCCGCTCAGGTTGCAAAAGAACTTGGGATACCATCTTGGAAATTACGTGGATGGATAAAAAACTATAAAAAAACCAATTTAAAATATCCAGGAAATAATACACCTGAAATAAAGCTTGCCAGGCTTGAAAAAGAAAATAGACTTTTAAAAATGGAAATAGAAATATTAAAAAAAGCTGCGGGAAACTAAAACAAAAAGCCAGCAGTAAAGTATGCCTTTATCCAAGAACATAAAAAAGCTTATCCAATAAAAATTATGTGTAAAGTTCTTGGTGTCAGTCGATCTGGCTATTACAAATATATAAACAATCTTAACAGTGAAAGAAAAAGCAG
>DAHXLC010000324.1 GCA_027371815.1 Candidatus Melainabacteria bacterium
GATATTTAACAAACAATGACATTAAAACAATTAGCAAGAACAATAATGCAATAATTTTTATGGTATCTTTATTTTTCATTTGTAATACCAGTTTTTTAATATAGTCTTTACAAAATTCGTATGAATCTTTAACCGTATAATAATCTTCGATCTTAAGCTGATATTCACCAAAAAAAGCCTTTTCAAATGTTTTGGCAATAATCAGAAAATTTTCTCTTAACTGCTGATGTTTTAAAAGAGCTTTACTTATTTCATAATTAGTTTTATTGTAATCATAGTTAATTATATTATTTTCAACCATTAAGGATAGACAGGCAAAATATAAGGATTTAGTTGCTTCAGTGTAATTATTTTCTTGAACAAAAACTAATGATTTGTTTTGCCAGTATAATGAATTTATTAGACTAGTAATATTTATGTCATTATTATTATTGCTAGCAATGATTTCTTTTCGATATTTTAGAATAGTTAGTAAATAATAGATAAATAAGCTGATAAAGCAAGTAATGATAACTATAATTATAATTACTTGGATATTAGAGCTATCAGAAAATTTAAAACTTGGGTAATTTGTTGCAAAAAATTCTGAAATTATTTTTTTTATATTATTAATAAAAGATATTATTTCGGTAATTATTTTTTCATAATTAATATTCACAAGATTTTTTTTCTTGTAGGTATTAGCTAATTTAAGGATTAAGTCATGATAGTCTTCCATTATTTTCATACCGTTAAGTTTTTATTTTGCTCAAGATTATATATAATGTCAAAGCCTAAAAATTTCATTTTATAATTTAAGTAAAATAGACCATAGGTTATATTTATAAATGAATAAGAAAAAAACTGGAAAGCAACCTCACAGAATTTATAGATAATAATTGTGGAAATGCCTTGATTTCTGATAAGCTCATTAAGTTGATGCCCTCTTTCGAAAACAGTTATATTGATAATTGAAAGGATAGCACTGGGTAAATAAAAAGCAATTCCAATTGGAATTAATAATAGAGCCAGTATGATATGTAAAGCTATCATATTAAGAAAGGCCAATTTGATAAAATGAAATATTTTTTTTAAATTAGTTTTAAAATTATAATCTTCACATATAAGCACTATACTACCAGCAATCATCAACGTTAAAATTATAAAGAAGCAAAATGAAACAATGAATATTGAACCAATCATAATACCAAGAATAATATTGGTATAATCGGGATGATTCTTAGTTTGGAGCATTAATAGTGCAGTTGTAATAATATAAAGTACCGTAAATAATATTAAAGTTATAAGCCAGGCTAGATTATAAATTACAATATGCCACTGAATTTTATTGATATGATTAATTGAGTCTTTAATAGAATTACTAAAACCTGCTATTAATCTTGCTGTAGCTAGTTGTCTTATAAACCATATCCAAAAACTTATAAAATAAATGACAATACTAATTAAGGCTAAAACTGCAAATACTAGATTATTCATAAAGTTTAAATGATCCAGAATTATATGATTTATTGAGTACTGAATCATGACCTGGCTTATAAAGCAAAATAGTGCTGGCCAAAGTGACACTGTTAAAATTATTTTCCAATTATTAAGACATAATTCTAAAGCTGTATCAATAATTTCTAAATTACCAATAGGTCGATCAATTGGTAATTTAGGGAGCTGGTTTTGCATGAAAGACATTCAATTTTTTATTTGGAAATTAATTAACATTTTTATTATAGTTTACTTCTTATTTTTTTTCTAATCTTTTCAAGATGTCAACATTCTCTAAAGCTGTATTAAAATGCGGTTTGATTTTTAAGGCTTGATTAAATGAGTTGTTTGCTTTTGCGTAGTCTTTTTGTTTTAGATAAATTACGCCAAGATTATTATAAGCTTTATAATTATTAATATTAGCAGTAATGGCACATTTATATGCATTAATGGCTGATGGTAAGTTGTTTTCGTCTTGATAAATTAAGCCTAAATTATAATAAGTTTCAGATTGATTTTTATCTATATCTAAAGCTTTTAAATACTCTTGTTTGGCTTTTTTATAATTTTTTTGCCTATAAAACATTATGCCTAAGCTGTTATGAGCACTGGCAAAACCTAGATTTTTTTGGGCAGTTAGATTATTAGGAAGTAAATTATTGGCTAATTTGAACTCGCCAACAGATTCTACATCTTTGCCTAATTTGCTTAAAATAATACCTAAATTGTTATGAGCTTCCGGCAAATCAGGATTAATTTTTAAAGATTGATGGTAATCTGCTAAAGCCTTAGAGAAGTCACCTAATTTCTCTTGAATTTCACCGCGTAAAAAAAATGCGTCTGCTTGAATCGGATTTAATTCAAGCGATTTGTCAATATTAATTAAAGCTGATTTGAGATTTTTTGATCTTGTATAGGAATAAGCAAGATTATAATAAACTAAGGCTTTTGTGTTATCTAATTTAATAAACTCTTGATAAAAATGAATAGCCTCTTGATAATTTTCAGTCTTAAGATAAAGATTTCCTAAGTTATTTAAAGCAAACATATCTTTATGATTTTTAGTGTAGGCAGTTTTAAACGCTTTAATAGCTAGATCGTATTGTTGCGATTCGTCATAAATTACTCCCAGTGCATCGAGAATTTTATGATCTTGATTTGGGGCATTAGCTAATAAATCAATTGCCTGGGTAATCTGGTGATTTTTAACTAGTTGACGTGCCTGAATAATCATGGCATTGGTTTGGTTGGCTTCACTTGGGTTTTTAGCTAGGCACGATAAAGTTAAAATGCAATAGAAAATAATTAAGATTAAACTTTGGTAAAATTTAGAAAAGCCCATATTAGTTTGAAATTCCCTTTTGCTTAATTTTATTGTATATTGAATAATATTAATATATTGAAATGAAATTTAAAAATAATTATGACATCATTTGAAACTGAATTCCTAAATTGTCTTAATCCAAGCAATAAAAAAATTATTGATAACATTCCGATTACTAGTTTTGCGCAGATTGATGAGCTATTCCACAATGCCACATTAGCTTTTAATTCCTTTAAAGATAATCAGTTAAGTCTAAGACTGAATTATATCAAAGAATTTAAATCCATGATCTTAAACTCTAGTGATGAAATTGTTGAACTTATTGCCAGTGAAACTGGTAAGCCTAGAACGGAAAGTTATCTAGCTGAAATTGCTCCATGTTTAGAGATGTGTGATTGGTTAATTAAAGGTGATAATTTACCGAAGGCTAAAACTTTTAAATTAGCTAACCCCATATTATGGTCGAAAAACAATCAAATTATTTTTGAACCACTTGGCGTAATTGGCATTATTTCGCCTTGGAATTATCCTTTTTCAATTCCGGTGATGGGTATTTTAATGGCTATTGCCTTAGGTAATACCGTCATTTTAAAACCATCGGAAAAAGCATCTTTAATTGCTTTAAAAATAAGTGAATTATTTAAAGCTACTACTTTACCAGATAATGTATTAAACATAGTTATTGGTGGCAGTGCTACTGGAGCTTATTTTAGTAAATTACCTTTAGCTAGATTGGTGTTTACTGGTTCACCAAATATCGGTAAAATAATTATGCAAAATGCTGCAAGCCATTTGGTTCCAGTTTCTTTAGAATTAGGCGGCAAGGATCCTGCTATAGTTTTGACTGATGCACCCATTGATCCAACCGCTCAAGGTATTGTTTGGGGTAGTTTCACTAATAGTGGGCAGGCTTGTGCTTCAATTGAAAGACTTTATTTAGTGAAAGGCCAGGACACTCAAAAATTAATTGATAAAATAATTGATCTTACTCAAAAACTTAAAATTGGTGACACTACTCAACTTAACCAGAAAAATATTGATCTGGGTCCATTGATTGACTCTGAATCTTTATTAAGAGTTGATAATTTGGTTCAGGATGCAGTAAATAAGGGTGCACAATTACTTGTTGGTGGTAAATCCCGCGAGGATTTAGGTGGCTATTTTTATGAACCAACGGTTTTAATTAATGTTAATCATCAAATGAAAATTATGCAGGAAGAAATTTTTGGTCCAGTTTTACCGATTATGTTAGTCGATAATTTAACTGAAGCCATTGATTTAGCTAACGATTCTGATTTTGCCTTGTGTGCATCAATTTGGACGAAAAATACCAAGCTAGCTAAAAAGATTGCCAGCAAGCTTGTAGCTGGTACTATAACTATTAATGATTGTTTGTTTGCCTTTGCCTGTCCACAAATGCCTTGGGGTGGGCTTAAAAATAGTGGTTTTGGCCGTAGCCATTCATTTTATAATGCCTTAGATTTCGTGAACATAAAAACCATCAGTAATGATGTACCTTCACGGTTTGCTAAAATCTGGTGGTATCCTTATGGACTTCATTCCGAAATAATTGCTAAAACCGGTATTTTAAGCCTGCATTTACGTGATTTAAATAAAGGTATAAATTCAAGTATTTCCATGATTAAAGCTATTAAAAACAATCTTAATTCAAAATAAATATTCAATATTTATTTAATTAGTTAAACTAACTTTTAAAAATGGATTTAATAAATTTAGCAATTGGATCATAAAAATCATCTACTACTCGTTCCTTTAAGGGAATAATAGCATTATCAGTTATATGAATTTCTTCAGGGCAAACCTCAGTACAGCATTTAGTAATATTACAATAGCCAATTCCACCTTCATCTTTTAAGTATTTAGTTCGACTAGCTGTATCTTTGGGATGCATTTCTAGTCCGGCTGATCTCACCAAAAAACGCGGTCCGGCAAATTTCGCATGCTGATCATGATCACGTAAAACATGGCATACATCTTGACATAAAAAACATTCGATACATTTGCGGAATTCCTGAACGCGGTCTATGTCTTCTTGATAAATTACCCATTCGCTTTCATCGGTTGAAGTTAATGGTGTTATATGTTTATTAACTTCATAGTTCCAAGATACGTCAGTAACTAAATCTTTAATTACCGGAAAAGTTTTTAAAGGTTGAATCGTAATTATTTCATCTTTTTCAAATCTATCCAGTCGGGTTTTACACATTAACGATGGTTTGCCATTAACTTCAGCTGAACAAGATCCACATTTAGCTGCTTTACAGTTCCAGCGTACGGCAATTTCATTGTTAAAATTAGCTTGAATATAATGAATTGCATCAAGAATAACCATACCATCTTCAATAGGAACTTTATAAGTTTTAAACTCTCCTTTTTGGTTATTGCCACGAAAAACTTTTAACGTTACCTCAGGCATTTTTCTTCTCCTTCGTCTTAAAATAATTTTGCTAATTCATCAGGCATTTTTAATGTTGGTGTATGCTTAAATTTCATTTCGCCATTTTCTTCATAGATTGATGAATTGACTTTACCCAGATTATCATCAGTTTGCGTAAAATCAAGACGACTATGAGCACCACGACTTTCTTTACGTTCAATAGCTGATTTAGTTATAGCCATAGAACAGGTAATCATATTTTTTAGATCACGACACATATGCCAGCCGGGATTATAAACTTTATTATTGGTAACTTTAAGGTTACTTAGTTTACTTTGTAATTCAATTAATTTGCTTAACCCAGTGCTTAAGTCGTCAGCCTCACGAAAAATACCTACATAAGTACCCATAATCTGATTTAATTCTTTATGTAAGTCATAGGGATTAATGCCTGATTCAGCCTTTAACGGTTTTTCTAAATCATTAATTTCATTTTCAATATCTTTGTTATTGATAGCTGGTTTTGCTTTAAATTCTTTAGCATAATCTGCTGCATGGGCTCCAGCCCGAGCCCCGAATACAATAAGATCAGATAATGAATTACCGCCAAGGCGATTAGCTCCATGCATACCACCACTAACTTCACCACAGGCAAATAGCCCCTTGACTCTGCTTTGAGCTGTGTCAGCATCAACCCTTACTCCACCCATTATATAATGAGCGGTTGGTCCTACTTCCATGGGAACTGCTGTAATATCAACATCAGCTAATTCTTTAAACTGATGATACATAGATGGCAATTTTTTCTTAATTCGATCTTTATCCTGATAGCTTATATCTAAAAATACCCCACCGTGTGGCGAACCTCTACCTTCCTTAACTTCGGTATAAATAGCGCGAGCTACATTATCGCGAGTTGATAATTCTGGAGGTCTACGTGCCTGCGTTTTAGCTAAAGTCAAAGTGGCTTCAACCCATTCTTTAGCTTCTTCTTCAGTTGCGGCAAAATCATTTTTAGTGGTTTCAGGCAAGTATTTAAACATAAAACGTTCATTGTTGCTGTTTCTTAAAATGCCACCTTCACCACGAACACCTTCGGTAACTAAGAGCCCGCGCACTCCTGGTGGCCAGACCATACCAGTGGGATGGAATTGAAGAAATTCCATATCAATAAGATCAGCTCCAGCCTCATAGGCTAAAGCATGACCATCCCCAGTATATTCCCAGGAATTGGAGGTGACTGAAAAGCTTTTGCCCACGCCACCGGTTGCTAAAACAATTGCTTTAGCTTTAAATAATACATATTCACCAGTATTGCGGTAATAGCCTAAAGCACCAGAAATAGTGTCTCCATCCTTAAATAATTTAGTTATGGTACATTCCATATAAACATTGATGCCTTGATGCACACCTTTGTCCTGTAATGTTCTAATTAGTTCAAGACCAGTTCGATCGCCAACATGACATAAGCGTTTATATTTGTGGCCGCCAAAAGCGCGTTGTAAAATTTTACCGTCTTGAGTACGATCAAAAACAGCTCCCCATTTTTCTAGTTCTTTAACACGAATAGGGGCTTCTTTGGCATGTAATTCGGCCATACGAAAGTTATTGAGCATTTTGCCACCTTTCATCGTATCACAAAAATGCGTCTGCCAACCATCTTCACTGTCAACATTGGCTAAAGCTGCTGCTATGCCACCTTCAGCCATAACGGTGTGAGCCTTACCTAAGAGTGATTTACATACTAAACCAGTTGATACACCATGGGCTGAAGCTTCAATTGCTGCTCTTAAACCAGCTCCACCAGCTCCAATTATAATTACATCATGTTCGATTGTTTGATAATTTTCCATAATTAAAATAACCTCATCGGATCAAAAGCGTGGCAGGCAACTTGACGAATATAAAAATCAGTAAAGCCTACCGAAAATAAACTTAACCAGGCCCAAAACATATGGTGTTCATTTAATTTACTCACAAATTTCCAGACCTTATGTTTAGTTTGAGTTGCCTTAGTGCAGGAAAAACAGTCTAATTTACCACCAACTAAATGTCTGTAAGCATGACAACCAAAAGTGTAATTTGACAAAAGGATAACATTGACAAACATCACCAGGCTTAAAATACTAAAAGTAAATTGACCTTGCCAGTAAATGGATTCAAAGGCATCTTTCCAAAGCCATAGTACAACTAAAGCTGCTAAATAAAAGAAGTATCGATGTAGATTCTGCAAAATAAAAGGGAAGGCCGTTTCACCACTATATTTAGAGTCACCATGACCTACGCCACAAGCTGGTGGATCCATAAAATAGGCACGGTAATAAGCTTTACGATAATAATAACAAGTAGCCCTAAATCCTGCAGGAATCCATAAGACTAAAATTGCCGGAGAAAATTTCCAGAAATCTAAAATGATTTTTGGTGAATAAAATGGCGATAAATATTGATTAAATTCAAAATATTTAAATTCAAATGCTCGCCAGGTGGCATAAATAATAAACAAGGTAAAACCTAAGGCAATTGAGGCTGGTTCTAGCCACCAATTATCATTTCGGGTGGTTTTGGTGGGGTGTGATGGTGTTAAAACTGGTTGACTCATGTATTTGTCCTTATTAAATATTAGTAAATTGTCATAATTTAAAATAATTAACTAACTTTTAAAATTTTCATCATTATAACAAAAATTTTATTGGTCTTTGTTTTAATGTAATGACCTTGCAATGAAAATATAATAAATTAAATTTTGCTATTTATCTATAATCCAATTGAAAAAGCACAATAGCTTTATTAAATCAATTTAATGATTATAGAGCCAATTGTCTAAAATACTGATTATTAGCTTTAATCACCCAATGCACTCTACGATACCAGTAGATTTTAGCCAAACTGCTGACTTGCTAGTTATTTTTAGGAAGTTTTAACTAGCTGCAATCAATTACCCTTTGTTTATAAGAATTTTTTTGATAATTTCAAGGGCTGTTTGACATTCACTCATAGTATTAAATTGACTTAGCGATATACGAATCGCACCGTTTAAATAGTTCTCTTGCAGATTAAGGCATTTTAAAACGTGTGATGGTTCTTTGATTCCTGCTTTGCAAGCCGAACCGCTTGAGAAGTATAATCCTTTTAAGCTTGCTTTATTTACGAGTGCTTCAGCGTTATATAAAGAAGTAGCAAAACTAACATGACCTGGTAGTCTTAAATCGCTAGTAATTGGACCTGTTAGTACAGTATTAGGCAATTGCGAAATTTCATTAATTAAATAGTTTTGTAATTGGCGTAAATTATCCTGATATCTGTTTAAGTTGTTCTTGACTAATTCGCAAGCTTGACCTAAGGCTTCAATATTAGTTAAGGCATGGGTACCGGGATTGTAACCCATTTCTTGGCCACCACCAAAGGTAATTGGCTTAAGGTTAACTCCTTTACGGATAAAAATGGCACCAATACCTTTTGGCGCATGGAATTTGTGACCTGATAGGCTTAAAGTTGAAACTTGGACTTGTTCTAAGTCAATGTTAAGCTTGCCCACTACTTGAATGGCATCAGTGTGAAAAAAAATATTTAATTGGGCTAATTCTTGAGCTAAAGCTTTAATGGGAAATATTGAACCGATTTCATTATTGGCCCACATGATACTAACCATACCGGTATTTTCGGTTAATGCATTAAGAATGGTTTGGGTTTGAATTTGTCCATTTCGCTCGGGTTTAAGATAGGTGACCGTGAATCCCTGGCTTTCAAGATACTTTATTGGTCCAAGTATACTGGGATGTTCAATCGCAGAGGTAATAATATGTTTGCCTAAATTATTGGCTTGAATGAACCTGGCTCTACCTAAGATACTTAAATTGTTAGCAAAAGTCCCAGAATTAGTAAAATAAATTTCATTAGGACTACAGTTTACAAGACTACTTAATTGATTACGAGCTTTATCCAGTATATTATTAGCTTCTAAGCCTAAGCGATGAATGGAAGAAGGGTTACCATAAGCTTGCTTCAGGTTATGATAAATTGATTTCTGAATATCGGGATGGATTATTGTGGTAGCACTATTGTCAAAATATATTTCCATAATTTTATGTTTTTTTATTAAAGTTAACTTGCTTAAAATGCATATAGATAAATATTATACTAGAATCTTAGATAATATATTTTTTTGTTTTATGGTAATGTTTTGCAAATTCGTTTTATTATTTCCATTTTATTGTTACTTATAGCTTTAATTTTAAGTCTTAGTACTAACGATTGTATAAATAATCCAGTTAAGGTTTTTCATAATTTACTGACTGGTGACAGCCAAAGTCTTAATTTGGCAATTTTATGGCAAATCAGGATGCCAAGAATGCTTTTTGCCCTGGTGGCTGGGATTAGTTTATCGGTTTCAGGTTATATTCTTCAAGTTTTAACAAATAACTGTTTAGCTGATCCTTTTATAATTGGTATTGCCAGTGGAGCTGGTTTATTTTCTATCCTAGGACTTTTTGGGGGATTAAGTTGTCAGTTATTACCGGCAATAGCTTTTTTGGGCTCACTGCTTACCTGTGTAATTGTGTTAAAGATTGCTTATCAGAATCAATTGATTAATTCAACACGACTTTTATTAGGTGGGTTTGCTATTTCAAGTCTTTGTTCAGCTGTAATCACCTTGCTTGTCTTATTGAATGGTAATAACTTAAAAGTCATGAACCTGCTCTATTGGTTATTTGGAACCCTAGCCAATAAGACTTTAGCTGATTTAAATTTTCCGGTAGTGCTTGCAATATTGGGTTTTTGCTTAACCTTATACTTGGCTAAAGCTTTGAGAATTTTAAATCTAGGTATAAGTTCAGCAAGCAATTTTGGCTTAAATGTTCCTACGCTTCAGCTTTCTTTACTAATTTTAGCTGTATTTATGTGTTCTAGTATCACTGCGTATTGTGGTATTATTGGCTTTGTTGGTCTTATTGCACCTAATATTGGCCGTAAAATTTTCTACCAAGATGAACGTTATCAAATTATGGGCACAGCTATAATTGGTAGTATTATTGTTGTTGTTGCGGATATTTTAACCAGAATTACCATACCTGGTCAGGATTTGCCCATTGGATCCGTCTTGGCTTTAATTGGCAGTCCGTTTTTCTTATACTTGATGAATGAATATAATTTTGAAAATTAAACTAAAAAAATGAATTATGAATCTATTATGCACTTAGAAGTAACAAAGCTAACCATTGGCTTTAAGTCCAAAATATTATTAGGTGATTTAAACTTTTCCTTGACTACTGGTGAAGTTTTAGGTTTAATTGGTGTCAATGGTGTTGGCAAATCCACACTATTAAAAACGCTAATGCGAAAAATAAAGCCAGATAGTGGTTTAATTAAAATTAATGATAAAGACATTTATCATTATAAGTTAAAAGATTTTGCCAAATTAGTAAATTTTCTGGAACAAAACCTTGCGGTATCAGAATATTTAACGGTTAAAGACTTAGTTAAACTAGGGCGAAATCCTTATCAGAAAATTTTTCAATGGCAATTATCTGATTTCGATCAAAATATTGTCCAACAAGCCTTGGAATTATTGGATTTATTTAAAGTAGCTGATATGCCCTTAAGTAAGATTTCTGGTGGTGAATTACAGCGTGCGTGGCTAGGTAGCGTTATTGCTCAAGGAAGTCGGTTTTTACTTTTAGATGAGCCTAGTAATAATCTGGATATAAATCATCAGTTGAATCTTTCCCGAATATTAAAACATATAGCCAAGCAAAATATTGGCCTATTAGTTGTTAGTCATGATTTAAATTTTTTGAGTAAAGTTACTGATAAAGTCATTTTACTTAATGGTGATAATCGGCATAGTCATATTTTTGGACCAACTAATGAGGTTCTGACGCAATCAAATTTAGAGGCTGTTTTTAAACTTAAGTTTAAGCATTTGGGCAACCAGGATTTTTTATTGGATTATCGCAATGGCTAGTATGTTGTAAAGATTAATTAAGTAACTTAAAATGATAATTAAAATCTTTAAGTTATTTATCTTTATATCATTGACATAATTAAAGGTTTTTTGTTATGCTTACTTTGGTTGTTGTAGGTTAATTCTGCCCCCATCGTCTAGAGGCCTAGGACACCTCCCTTTCACGGAGGCGGCAGGGGTTCGAATCCCCTTGGGGGTAAATTTTAGATGAGTTTAAAAGGTTAATTATGACAAACTCATTACCGTCAATAAAATTGGGCGAATTATTAATTTACGCTGAGATTCTCAATATTGAAGATCTCAATCAAGCGATTGAATCATCGAAAAATACTAAATTACCAGTTGGTCGTGAACTTGTCATGCGTGGTATTTTATCGGAAACTGTTTTAACCGGAGCCGTAAAGTTACAGTCTTTGATTAAAGATAAACTAGTTGATTCTGATATGGCAATTAAAACTTTAAAAATTGTTCACTTTGAAAATGTTGAAATTGATGAAGCTTTAAAAAAAGCCGGTTTTGAAGCATTGAAAACTAGAGCTACAGCTCTGCTTGGTGAAATTTTAGTTGAAGCGCAAATTACTACCCCTGATAAGTTAAATGAAGCATTAGCAACATCCAAAGAAACGGGATTACCCTTGGGTCGAGTTATGGTATTAACTCAGAAGTTAAGTGAAGAGCTGTTAACAGCAGCTTTAACTACGCAAGTTTTGATTCGTGATGAAAAATTAACCAGAGATCAGGCTATTCAAGGCTTAAAAGCTGCTAAGCGAAGGCGCGGTGATTTTGAAAAATCACTTATTGAGCAGGGGTTATATCAGCCACCTGGTAAACCTTGGATTAAACTTGGTGAATTATTAGTTAAAGCTAGTTTAGTTACCGAGACCGATATTATGACTTGTCTGGAAACTTCTTTAGCTAAAGAATTAGCGCTAGGTGAAGTTTTGGTTCAATCTGGTTACATTAATACCCAGGTGCTTAATGCAGCTTTGGACATCCAAAAAATGGTTGGCAATAAAACTTTGTCACCACATTTTGCTTCAATTTGTCTAAATCAAATTGCTACTCGTGGTATTAGTGTCGAACAGGCAACTGCTGAAATTGGTTTTAATGAATCTGATGACAGTAAAAATATAAAATTAACTGATGTTTTAAAAGTCTGTGGAATTGCCAGCGATGATGATTTGCTTAAAGCAGTCAAAAAGGCTATTCAAAATTCAAAATTGTTAGGTCAGATTTTGCTTAATGCTGGCACTCTTGACACTGGGTTGTTAAATTCCTGTCTACGCTGCCAGTATTTAATAAATCAAGGCTTTATTAATATTGAACACGCCGTAATAGTTATGAATATGTGTCGTCAGAAAAATATTAGTTTTGATGAGGCATTAAAAGAATTAGGCTGGGTTAAGTAAATTTTAATAACCCGGTCTTAAACAAAATATTGTCAGAACTAGGTTTAAGAAAAATGACTGCTAAATTTTTTCTAAGCGTTAGGTGATTAAACGACAAATTCGCTATTATTTAGATTAAGATCAGCATATTGTAGATTGATGGGTTGTTTCATATCCTGGTTTAGTCCAACTGGTGGATTTATAAACAGATTTTCGAGAGCAAGTTTGATATCATTAAAGTCTGAAAAAGGATAATGTTGGATATTATTCTCCTGACAATAATTTAGTAGTTTTGCTTTAGCGAAGACTAGATTAGCCTGGCCGCTAAAGCAAAAATCACTACGTCCATCGCCAATAGCAATTTTAACTTTATTGGTATTATTTATAATGGCACATTTACACACACCAGAAGTACAACTAGCTTTACTATAAGGGAAGGCCATTTCTAGTTTATTATTGGGTAATTCAATTAATTTATTAGAAATAATGTTTTTAATACTAATTCTTTCACGAAAAAATAAATAGTTAATAATTCGATCTAAACCATCACTAACTACCGTTAGTTTAATTTTGTGTTTGTCACACCAATCGGCAAAACCTTTAAAAGTTTCATCTAGTTGAACTTCTTCTAATACCTTTAAAACATTTTTAAAACCACCTTCAATAAGAGGGATTTGTTTAGCCATGCATTCCTTACTGCCAATCAGACCATTGAGCCATTGATCTTCATATTCGAGCCAGGCTGGATTGCCAATACGTTCTAAAAGTAAGTCAATGGTATCTTGCTTAGATATGGTTCCATCAAAATCACAAAAAATTTCTATATTAATTGACATTAAATTGTTTCCTTATTTACATTTACTGATTATTAGATCGAATAGATCAATTGCTAAATCAATTTCTTCATTGGTTATATTAAGTGATGGTGCTAAAGTTACAACATTTTTATAATAGCCACCAATATCTAAAATTAAACCCAAAGTTTTACCATGAATTTTTAAATTTCCTTCTAAACCCATTTGGAACATTTTATCAGCTAGGGTACGGTTGGGTGTAAAACTATCCGTTTGGCACATTTCCATTCGTAAGGCTAAACCCAGTCCATCAACATCACCAATTTCTTTATGTCGGGATTTTAAGTCTTTAAGCCTAGTTAAAAAATAAGCACCTTTTTCTTTTACGAGCGTTGCGAAATCCGTTCGGGCAAATTCTTGCATCACAGCTAGTCCAGTTGCGGTTCCTAGGCTGTTCGAAGAAAAAGTAGAATGGGTTGAACCTGGCCCGAATTTATCAGGACTAATATACTCTTCTTTAGCCCAAATTCCGGATAAAGGATTTAAGCCATTAGTTAAGGCTTTGCCAAAAACGATAACATCTGGAACAATATTTTCATTCTCTATAGCAAATAGTTTTCCTGTTCTAAAAAGTCGAAAGTTGTGAATTGTTTTGTGTTAAACAA
>DAHXLC010000333.1 GCA_027371815.1 Candidatus Melainabacteria bacterium
TTCTTTCAGGTTGCTAAGTGTAAAGAGGAAATTATCTTGAATAATTTTAAATTTAAAAAAATTTGGTTGTAAGATTAAGTCAACGAGAGGAAACCCTTAAAAAAACTATTAAAGAATTATAAAATTATTAGAATTTTCCAATTATCATAAAAAGTATTGTATATATTTGAATTAATATTTAAATATTCAAACAGGAGAGTTTATGATTAAAGCAGGATTAGAAGATGTCGTTGCCGGCAGTTCATCAATTTGTGATGTTAATGGCAAAGAAGGTATATTAGTTTATCAAGGCTATAATATTCATGACTTAGCTCAAAATTCTAATTTTGAAGAAGTAATTTATCTGTTATGGTTTGGTAAATTACCTAACAAATCAGAGTATGCAACTTTTTGTAAAGCCTTACAAAAACATCGTAGCTTAAATGAACATGTTATTAATTTTATGAAATCATGTCCTAAGGATGCTAATCCAATGGATATGTTAAGGACTTGTGTGTCGGTTTTAGCCCTTTATGATGCTGAAGCTCAAAATAATGACCGTGAAGCCAATATAAATAAAGCAATCCGGGTAACAGCTCAAATCCCTACGATTATTGCCTATTTTAATTGTATTCGCAATAACAAACCACTTTTACCACCTAAAGAAGATGGCAGTATGGCCGCAAATTTCCTTTATATGTTAAACGGGGTTAATCCCGATGACTTAAGTACTAAAAGCCTTGACATAGCACTAATCTTACATGCTGATCACGAACTTAATGCTTCAACTTTTGCCGCCCGGGTAGCTTCAGCAACCCTTACTGATTTATATTCTAGTGTTGTTGCAGCTATTGGGACTTTAAAAGGGCCACTTCATGGCGGAGCGAACCAAGAAGTCATTAAAACCTTAATTGAAATTGGTGATATCAGTAAAGTTGATGCCTTCATTAAAGATCTGTTTGCCAATCATAAAAAAATTATGGGTTTTGGACACCGAGTATATAAAACCGAAGATCCAAGAGCTCATCATTTAAGACAAATGTCTAAAGATTTAGGCGCTAAATTAGGCCAATCAAAATGGTATGACATGTCGCGAGCCATTGAAGAAGCTGTCTTAAAGGAAAAGGGACTTTATCCTAATGTCGACTTCTACTCAGCCTCTGTTTATTACATGCTTGGTATTCCGATAGACTTATATACCCCTATTTTTGCCATGAGCCGAATTTCTGGATGGAGTGCCCATATTTTAGAACAATATGCTAACAACCGGCTAATTAGACCCAGAGCTGAATATACTGGACCGAAAAATCTTAAATATACAGCCATTGAAAATCGTTAATACATTGGCAAATTCAATTTCAAAATCAAAGTTGAATTTGCCAAAAATTATCGTAAATTAAAAAACAATCAAAAATTTAAACCTTCGAAACCATAAAACCAGTTGAATTCATAATTTGGCTGGTTTTAATCTTTTGGCGTAATTCTTCAATAGCATTTTCCAATGATTTAATTTTCTTACGAACCTGTAACTGAGCCTGCAAGGCCATAACAATAACACCACGCGGCAAAGCTCGCGACTGCACTAAAGTTCTACCTAAAGGTAAACCATTGGCCTTAGCCGTCTCAAGATACTGATTTATTTGCTCTTTAGTTAAAATTTCAGCTCGAACTAATACATCCCCAAGTTTAGCTTCTTCCTGGGGTTGATGGACAAAACTAATTTCTTTTAAAGCTTCTTCTAAAAACAGACCTTCTAAAGTACGTTCTGCCCTACTACTAATATACGGATGGTCATCTTTAGCTAGTTTTTCAAGAATTTTAATGGGCAAGTCATGAGCTGAAGCCAAGCCAAATCTAACTGCCACCGATTCATCATTGGAAAGATTTTCTAAGACGTTACTTTGTGTATTTTGATTACGAGCTACCGCAATTCTTACCTCTGGATCTGAATCGTGACTTAGCTTTTCTAAGATTGCTGAATCTGCTTTAGGATTTTCAGCTACCCTTCGCCTAACCCTAGAATTACTATGATCTGCTAAAAGTTGTAAATCAGGCAAAGTCGTATCAGGATTTCCGGCTTGTAAATATTCTTTATGCATACTCAACCTCTAGCTATTACTACTTTATTAATACCCAGCTATATTGAATTCTAAACCTACCGCTCTAATTAAAATTAATTTTTTATGGCTAAACTTATTTTATAGCTATAAAACTAATAACATTTAACAAAATTCAAGACTAAGATGAATTCCTTAAATCATGAAGAAACTGAATAAGTCTAAGCTCTAAATCGGGAAGTATCCAAAATAAAACTATAATATGAAAAATTTTAATCTTGGACAGATTGACAAACACCTTCTAGTTTACCAAAATAACTTTTGTTCTGAGACAATTTCTTGGTAAAATTTTCATAATTATGCCGATCGCTGACAAGCCCTCTGGCATTAAGAACTACCTGATTAACCAATTCCGGGTTTTCCCTAATTAACTGTAAGCATTTTAGATAACTCTTATAGTCGTTAGCATTTTCAACGAGAAAACCAGTTTGGTTATTTATAATTAATTCTTTAATACCACCTACATTAGGTGCAATACAAGGTAAGCCACTGGCAATGACTTCAAGTAATATATTCGGTAACCCATCCCAATTTGATGTATACAAAAACACGTCATAGTTTTGTACCGGTATTTGAGCAAAACTATTAAAGCCACCATAATAAATAACATTACTTTGCTCTAACAGTTCTTGGATAGCCAAATCTTCATTTAGAACCGATTTACCCCAAACATGAAATACATAATTATCATTATTCCCGTTTTTAACAATCTTTAACAAAACATCAACCCGTTTTTCAAAATCTAGCCTTGAAGCCCAAAGTATATTTAATTTTGGCGGAGATTTAATTTGCCATTTTTGATTTGCCAATTTAAAATCAATTTTTGGGTTGACTGGCTGATAATGCAAGATAAATTTCTCAACTTCATAGCCATAGATTTGCGTAAGCATTTCAATTACGGTTTTATTATCCGTAAAAATTCCGGTCAAATAATCAAAACAGTCTGGTAAATATTCAATAGCATAACCACTCATACGGCCATTTGGTAAAATTTCCGGGGCAAATAAACTGACAAATAAATTTGCATACTGTTTAAGGGCTTGACCGTTTTTAACAAATAATTCATAGCCTAAATAAGAATTAATATTATGAATACTTTGTGGTGGCCGTTGCAACAATACTCTTAATAAAAGGTTGCGTTGTTCTTCAAAATTTAAATGTCCATATAATTTACCAAATTCAATAACTTTTACGGGTTCAGGTAACTTACCCAACCATGTTGATTCAATGTTATTGGTTAAAATTACTACTGGTGAATAATTTTGCTCAACCAGGCAATTTATATAGTTTATGGAGACCAAATCAGCTCCACCAGGATTTAGCCAGGGCAAAAGGAAAACATGACTAATTTCAGTACCATAATCAGCCAATAAGTCAGGATAATATTTAGCTATAACTGATGGTTGAATCCAATCTGTGCGGATAGGCTTATGATTTTTAAAATCATGTCTTAAATTAGGTTCAAATTCACTGATACTATTCCATTGTGCAAGAATCCAAGGCTCAATCGGCTTAGCTTTATGTCTAGTTAGAATTGCTTTTACCGCAGGAATAATAGCTTCAGCAGCTACTGTTGCTAAGAAGCGATACAATCTGATATTTTTATCTTTAAGGACTTGCAAATAAGGTTTAAGGTTTCGATAAATCTTCCTTAAAGCAAAGGAAAGTTTAAATTTATTTAAACTTTCTTGGTTGATTTGCTGATGAGCATTATGCTTATTTCCATTGCCTTGATCGATATTGGGTAATTCAAATAACCGATTAGGTAAAATAGTTGTAAACATTATTGAACTAGCCTGACTCCTTGAACCATCACTTTTCTGGCGAATAAAATGAATGGTATCAGGCACAATATGATGCTTAATTCCGGCTGCCACTGTGTCAATATTAAATTCCCAGTCTTCATAACCAAATCCAGGCGTCATTGTCTTGTAAGGATGAGCCAAAAGATTTGCTTTACTAGTAAAGCACAAAGCTGACCAATAATTATGTTCAATTAAATTTAAACTATTATACTCTTTATGATTACAATCAATAACTTCTTGCAATTTAAAAACCGATCCAATATCTTCAACCATACCAAAAAACAATAAATAATTAGGATGAAGTATGGTATTAGCATTTTGAGATTGGGTAATAAATTTATAACTATCCAATAACCAGTTTTGACTAATTAAATCATCAGCATCTAAGAAAGCAATATATTCTCCTAAAGCTTTTTTCACGGCGTAATTCCGCGCTGGACCAGTATCCTTAAAATCAACTTCATAAACGCAATTAAACAAATCCTGATTATCATTAAAATAGGCTTTAGTAGCATTACTGGGATTATCCAAAACCGCCATTAATTCAACTTCAATATTATTAAGCGCAGCATAAGCAATAGCTGAAATAGCACTATTAACAGAACGATGGGCTAATAGACCTTCATTATGAGCCGTTATAACTAGCGATATAGCAAAATTATTCATAAATTTAAGCTTCAAATAATCCTTTAAGCTTCCTTGTTTTTAATGCAAAACAGCGTAAAATTTGACCTTGGACAGTTTCATTATGACTATAAAAATTTATTTTATCATGATTTTGCGCAAGATAGTTATCAAGAACTTTTGAATCCAAATCAGTTAAATCGGTAAGGTCAAATAATACGCTATGCAGTTTTGAACAAATATTTAATGAATCCGAATATTTTAACAACAACTGATTCACTAAAGCGCAACCAAAATTAACGATATTTTTGGGTCTGAGTTCGAGCAATATCCTTAGGAGAAGAGTTTCTTGGTCGGCAGGATAAAAAAACTTAGTATATTGAGAAACCTTAATAAGATTAACCACGGCCAAATTTAAATTACCATCTAGTAATAAAATAGCAGTTGATTTTAAGTCTAGTGAATTTAAGAAAGTAAGATTTTCCTCGACCAATTCACGCCTTTTGACCGTCAGAAAATATAGATTTTCAACACCTTTTAGCCTTGGCAATAGGTTAAGATAACTTTGAGCAATAAACGGCTTAGGAATATAATTATTTTTCATCATCTGATTAAAGTCATTATAAATCATTGGTTCCACTAAATGTATTTTTGAACATTCATTAATTAACCATCGTGGCACATAAATTGTAGCTTGATTCTGAATACCATGACCGTCAATACTCAGATCAAAAAAATTAGTGACAAAGGCATTAATTAAGATAAACAGGAATTGATTATGTTGCTTTAGCCAAGTATAAAGATGACCAATAATTTTATCCATTAAAGAACATTGGTAAAAATCAATCTGATCGTCCTGAAAATCAATAATAGCGGCCGAATCTGTATTTGAGTTAATATCATGGTTGTTTTTTTTTAATAAGCTCGGCTTAATATGTTTATCAATATACTCTAAACTAAATAATTTACTAGGACTTAAGGATTTATTTAAAGCTCTTTTGGTTATTGACAATGAGTTACTTGCTTTTAACCTTACGAAATGAGCCGTATTAGCTACCACATAATGAGGATAGCCATTACTTAACACATCACAGTTAAAATCCCAGTCCTCATATGCAAAACCCGCAGTACTTTGACGATAAGGAGTCGCTCTAAAAATTTCTTTTAGACCAAAGCATAATGATGGCCAAAGACAATGCTCTAATAAGTAGATATCACTATATTGAAGATTTTTATAATCATACATACGCCGTAAACTATAGTCATGCGAATTTTGATCATTAAAGCAAAACATGTAATGGGGATGATACAAGTAATATTTTTTTTCTTGAACGTGTTGCCGTGCAATCTTATAGGCCTTAACCAGCCAATCTTCACAAAAGAAATCATCAGCATCGAGAAAAGCAATATACGTTCCTTTAGCTTTATTTACAGCAAAATTACGTGACGGACCCAAATCGCCAAAATCAACATCATATAAACTATTAAAATTAAGGCCTAAATTTTCAACAACTTTTCTGGTATTAGTATTTATTTTATCCATAACGCCAATAAGTTCAACATTAATATTTTGATCATAAGCGAACTGGATACAGTGAAATGCATTACGCAAAGATCGATAGGCTAAGCGACCCTCATGGTGAAAAGTCATTATTAAACTAAGATCGAAATTCATTTTAGTCATAACATTCAACCAATTCAATTTGCTTAGCCTTTAAACCAAATGTCTTACAAATGAAAGTTAGCGAATTCATATTTAAACAGATAAACTCATCAATTTGATTCAAACAATTACTAAAATTACTAATCTCTTCACTATCAGTGTAACAATCAATGAAAGCTATTTTTAAATTACTCTGTTGCGCTAAAGCCAGCGTATACTTAATAAATAATTTATAGGCAACCTGAGAATTAAAATTAACAATTAATTCTGGTGGCATTTGCAATAATACCCGTAAAAGTAGCTTTTCTAAACTATTTTCATCAAGATAGTAAAACATATTACCTAAAAAAATCAAATTAATATTCTTAGCATTAAAATCAGTATTTAATAAGCTCTGATATTCATGATGATTATATATATCAAGATTTTGATTAAAATCAGTAATAATAACATTAACCTTGGTCGCTAATTTTGCTATATACTTAAAACAATGATTCAAATGCTTTAACTCAGTCAATACGGTAACCGACTCATTAAGTTTATATTTTTGCTTAAAAATAAAGTATTCATCAATTATCTTACTATCACTTAATTGATTAAAGATTATACTAGCGTCATAAGGATATAATTGTGGTTCTAGATTATGTATTTGATACCATTCTTCAAACAGCCAGTCTGGTACAGTATTGTCATATCCAGGTCGAAATTTTTGAAAAATTGGTTCAATTAATTCAAGCTTAAAGGCCATAAGAATTCTATATAACCAGGTTAAATTATATTTAAGCAGCCTGCCTAATTGTTTAAAATAGTTTTTAACAACGACTACTTGATAATTGATATTTTTCAAAACTGGTTTAAAATTAACTGATTGATCAAATAACACCGAAGGACTAAGCGTCGAATGCTTGCCCTGCTTTTCGCTGTCAAGCGAACCTGTCTTTTTAAGCCTGGTAAAATGAACAGTTTTTTCAACAGTTTTATGTCTGGCGCCATATACGATACTATCCAGATTAAAATCCCAATCTTCAAAACCAAATCCAGATCTAGCTTTGCGGTAGGGAACTGCTTTCATTAATAATCTATCAGTAAAACATAAAGACGACCATAAATTATGTTCAATTAAATTATAATCACTATAATGTGACTGACTTGAATCAATTAATTTTCGAATACTTACTTGATTATTACTATCAAACATATCACCAAAAAACAATAGGTATTCTGGATGCAAAATAATTTTTTGATCTTGCTTGGCTTCTAACATATCGTAAGCAGCTTTAAACCAGTTTTCACAAACCAAATCATCGGCATCAACAAAAGCCACATATTTACCTTTAGCTAAATTGACACCATGATTTCTTGATGGTCCTAGATCGCCATATTCAACATATTCAAGAATATCATTATCAGGATAGGCTTGAAAATAATTTCGCGTATCTATTGAAGGTTTATCAATTATTATGATGAATTCAGATCTTAACGGATGAGCAAAATTAAGAGCTCGTTTAAAACTGTTAATTGATCTGTGCACAAGTCGCCCTTCTTTGTGCACAGTCATAATTACTGATATATCAATGGTATTAACCTTATCTAAGGATTGCATTTAACTTATCTTTAGAGCGAGAATTGGTTAGTACTTTTACCTTTAGCAATTTTATCAAAATACTTATTGGCTAAATTACTTTGATATTTACTTCTTTCACCAGCAATATACTGTATAGTTTTTAAAAGACCATCCTTTAAACTTGTTTCTGGATTAAACCCAAGATCCGTCTTAGCCTTATTATACAAACCAGCAGATAGTCTTGGATCCCCTAATCGAGGTTCAGCATAAATAACCTCTGGTTGAAGTCCGGTAATTTGGCCAAGTGTACTAATCAAGCCGCGAATACTCGTGGGCATATTGGTACTAACATTATACACATTACAGCTATGATTATTTTCTAGATACTGCATCGATAGCATTAAAGCTTGAACGACATCGTCAACATAAATAAAATCACGAACCTGAAGTCCATCACCATAAACTGTTAAATTTTGGCCTTGCAATAAGCGGTTTACAAAAATCGAAATAACACCAGAATAAATAGATTCAGGATTTTGTCTTGGGCCAAAAACGTTAAAAAATCTTAAACCAATATTGGCAATATCATATTTAGAAAAAGCAATATTACCATTTATTTCACAGGCCAACTTATCGGCTGCATACCCAGTTAACGGAAGCGCTTGGGTACTTTCAGCCAAGGGAATTTTTTCACAACCTCCATATATAGCTGCACTTGAAGCATAGACAACCGGTGGAGCTTTTCCATTTTTGCGGCAAGATCGGCTGGCGGCAAAAGTATTTATCGTACCACCCAAGTTAATTTGATTAGCAATTGGCCAGTTTTCATCATAATAATTGATAA
>DAHXLC010000334.1 GCA_027371815.1 Candidatus Melainabacteria bacterium
AATTTATTAAAAGAACGTGATGCTAGTGATATTGTGGTTTTTGGTGGTGGGGTTATCCCGGAAGAGGATCGGCTGGAACTAATTAAACAAGGTGTAAAAGATATTTTTGTGCCTGGTGGTGGTACCCAAAAAACGATTCAATTTCTTACAAACTTATTTGGCAAAGATTAATTTTTGTTAATTATTGTCTAATATATATTTATTTTGGGTAAATATTAAATATAGCAGTTAAGTTCATTAAGATTAAATATAATTAATTTTTTATCTCTTGTAAACCGTGCTATAATTCTTACATAGTAATTCTAAAGGGTTAAATAAATGAGTTTTGAACGTTTTAACATAAAACCAGAGATTGAGACAGCTAATAAACCAAAACCTTTTGAAAAAGCACTATTTGAAGTTTTTTCCAGGGTTACTTCATCACAAGTAGAAGCTCTTGTTGATTCTTTTAAAGAAGCTAAACGTAGTGATGCTTTAGATGCTAATCGATATTGTTTAGCCAGAATGAATGATCCTGAAATGGAAAAAGCATACGCAAACGTATAATTTAAGTTTTAATTTCAAAGAAATTTTCTAAATATACTGATAAAATAAAAGTATATTTAGTTACTATTTTGCTAAGGCCTTAATGTCTACCCTAAAACTAGATAATTGCAAAAAAGGTGATGTAATTTTAGTGTCATTTCCTTTTACTACTGATGATGGTCAGGTTCAGACCAAGCGACGTCCGGCAGTTATTATATCCAATGATTATAACAATTCACGTTTGGATGATGTTTTGTTAGTTCCCTTGACTAGTAATATGAGTAGAGCCAATCGTGAACCAACTCAAGTCTTTGTGTCCATGAATTCTCCCGAAGGGCAAACAGCTGGATTACGGTTAGATAGTGTAATTGATTGTACCGTTATTGCTACTATACCAAAAACCCTTTTGGTTAGTAAAATTGGTTCATTTTCTCAGGAAATTATGGAAAAGGTTGATGTTTGTTTAATGATTGCGATGGCGATAGGTAGACCAGTTAATCAGGATGATACCAATACTCAGTTGGCAGTAGATCTACATCAAAAAGATTCGGCTTAAGAGTACGATAATTGTTGCTAAAATTAGCTTTTATGATTATAAATGTGATATTTATGTAAGTTCATAATTTTAACTTAATCAATTTTGTTATCTTCAATGGCAATAGCACTGGTATATTCAATATGCTTTTTAAATTTTTGTAAGTAGTAATTTATGAGAGGGTTTGTATGTTGAAAATAAATATAGCTAGGGATTAAATGACAGCCTAATTTATATTTAGTTTCTTCAAGAGAAGCTCCTAGATATAATTGCGTTAAATTATGGGTTAAACAGATTTTGATTTTTTCAATAAAGGCGCGAAAATATAAATTGTATTTGCGTCCTACTTCCTTATCAAAAGCAATATATTTTTGAACTAAAACATTTTTATTAGTAACAATAAGATCAAATCCGATAAGTTTATTATCTAGATAAAATAATACATATTGAGCACCTGGAACCGTTTTACAAATATTGTCAAAA
>DAHXLC010000004.1 GCA_027371815.1 Candidatus Melainabacteria bacterium
AGCAGTTGCATAACCAAATCCACCAGGCATCCCACATTCTATACCCATAAATTTTCCAATCCTAGCCTAACAGTTGCTCAAATTCGCGGGTCAGCTCCAGCTACTGCAAATTTTTCCACATTAGATCCATTGCATGGACTAAATTTGGCTCATGGAATTTTATTTACTGGTGGCAGTTTATATGGATTGCATAGCGTAAGCGGTGCTATGCAATATTTAGAAGAACAAGGCGTGGGTTTAAATTTGGGACGTATCTTTATTCCTATAATACCAACTTGTGCAATTTTTGATTTAACAATTGGTGACTGCAATGTTCGTCCTGATGCAACAATGGCCTATGAAGCTTGTTTAAATGCCAGCAATGAATTGCCGTTAATGGGTTTAAATGGCTGTGGTACTGGTAGCAGTATTGGAAAATTTATGGGTATAGAATGTGGGATGCCTGGTGGATTTGGTTATGCAACTGCTAAAATTGCTAATACCAATGTTGAGGTGTGGACATTTGCCGTGGTTAATGCTATGGGTGATATTATAGACCCCAGTTCGAATAAAGTTATTGCTGGAACAAGAACAGCAATTGATAGCACTGAACTATTAGATATTAGAACAATTTTTGATCAGGATCAGCAAAATGTAAGACATTTAAATACTGATACTTCTAGTGATATTCAAGACAGCATGAATTCCATTGCCAAACCAGGACAAAATACCACATTAATTTTAACACTTACTAACGCAAGTTTAAATGTAATGCTAGCTAATAAAATGACAGATTCAGCTCACCATGGCCTATCATCATGTGTTGTACCATCGCATACAACTTATGACGGTGATTTAGCAATTTGTACTTCCCTTGGCACTGAAATAGCCGATATTAATACTTTATGTTATCTTGCTACTAAAACTACTAAACAAGCTATAATCAATGCGGTAAAGGCAATATAAAATATAGCTGTATAAAATTATTTTTATCAGTTTTTATCATAACTTGCCAGAGTTAAAATTTTGAACATCTCAATTAAATCAACTTCACTAAAGCTTGCACAAAATATAAACAACTGATTGCTGTAGAATTAATAAGGACAAAAATTTATTAGAAAATCATGATCGTTTTTTTTTTCTAACCACAAGCCAAGACTATCTAATTCCTGAGCATAAGGTAATTTAAATTTTTCTAAATATTGACTGTTAAATAGAATATTTTTACAAGATCTAGTACCAATACCGATAATACTTGAATGAATAATACTAGTATTTTCCGGTGAATCAAGTTTAAGATTAAAATTTGAGACTGGAGAAAATTCTGTTAAGCTTAAACTATTTAATTTTAAACTTGGAGCAATGCTGGATCTTATATTTGGGGCATAACCTTTCATGTATTCAGGCAAGCAAAAGGTATTTACCTTGTTAATTAAAAAAATGATTAAAAAGCTTAGAACCAGAATATAAATTTTCATGAGTTTATCATTAAAAAAGTAAAATAACACACATATTATAAAGCATAAATTTAACCTATGCTAATTATATAAAATTTTTAAAACCGGCTTAAACTTAACTTCTTGTCCAATTAAAACTTCAAAAACTTAGCTAATACAGACAACTTCGCAAAAATCAAATAAACTGACTTCATTTTTAAATGATATTATTTAAATTTAATATTATTTTAGTAAAGACTAAAGTAAATTATAATACAAAAATGTAATTGTAAACGCCTTAATAAAAATTTATGAAAATTTTAAATTATTTAATTCCCTTAGCAGTAATTTTTTTAACTTGCAGTAACCAAGCACATTCTAATGATTTAGTTCAAGAAGGTCGAGATGCGATTAGTAACAATGATTTTTTTAATGCTAAGCAATTCTTTGAAACAGATAGTCAAAATCCTGAGGCTCAATTTAATTTAGGAATAATGTATGAAGATGGTGAAGGGGTTCCTAAAGATTATAAAAAAGCTTTTAACTATTATCAAATGGCTGCAAATAAAAATTATGCTGAAGCTCAATATAATTTAGCTTTATTATACGTTAAGGGTTTAGGCATTAGCCAAAATTATGATGAAGCCTATAAATGGTTCACTAAAGCAGCACAACAGAACAATATAGAAGCACAATATAACCTAGGCATGTTTTATTTAGGCGGGATTGCTTCTAAAGTTAGTGATAAAGATGCTTTTGCCTGGTTTACCCAAAGTGGAACGGAAAATGCCAATTATAATCTAGCCTTAATGTTATTAAGTGGTAATGGCACTCAGGTAAATAAAACAAAAGCATTTAAAATATTAAAAAAATTAGCTGATTTAAATCGTATCGTAGCTCAATATAATCTTGGCGTCATGTATTTAAATGGATTTGATGATGTTAAGCCCAACCCTAAAAAAGCTTTTAGCTACTTTAGCAAAGCCAGCTCAGAAGATTTTAGCGAAGCACAATATAATTTAGCCTTAATGTATTTAGATGGCAATGGTATCAAAAAAAACACGACTAAAGCATTTGATTTGATGTCTAAGTCTGCTAACAATGGATATCCTGATGCACAATACAATTTAGCCATGATGTATGATCATGGCTTAGGAATTACTCCAGATAAGTCTAAGGCTAAATTATGGTTAGCTAAAGCCGAAAATCTAGCGAGGCTTCAAACAGCGTTAAAGTCTAGCGATTTAAAAAATAATGTTAAGTAAAAATTGGTATTATTCCCTAAGTAAATTTTTATTTATAAGTCTATTATTATATTTCAAAATGCCTATTGTTAACGCTCAAGAAAATCAATGGGAAATCCCAGTATATTTTGTTAGTGATCGGATTTCAATGCAGCATCGCTTTGATAAACAATCATTTGAACAAACTATTACGGGTCAACACATTCGCTTTGGTTGTCTTTGGGTTGATATTAAGGATGCAGATAACATTGCGAAAAATCCTGAATTAGTTCAAAAACTTAAATGGAAAAAAATTATTAATCACACTGATAAATCTGATACGATAGAATCACAATTTCATAAAACCCCTGAAGCATATATGGCCTATAGTTCAAGTAAAAATAAACAGGCTCTGTTAAATTCCAATATTGACTTTATAAATGATTTTATTTCAAATTTCCAAGAATATGTTTCTTTGTGCCCAAACCAAAAATTTATTTTATTTGTGCATGGATGTTGTTTAAGCCTCAATGAAACTTTTGAAACTGCCGGTCAATTAGCTATGTCTACTAAATTACCCGTTATGATTTTTGACTGGGCAACGCCCGGAAGATTACAGGTACCAATATTACCCGAAATAAATGCCTATCGTAAATCAGAACGAGCCTTAGAAATTAGTTATCATAATTTTCATGATTTTATTTCATTTTTAACGCCAAATATCCAAAATCTTCAATGTGTGATGATTGGACATAGTATGGGCAACCGGTTAATTTATAATGAGTTATTGCGACGTGAGAATAACAAGCAATTACATTTTGATCAGATTCATTGGATAGCTGCAGATAAAAGTCTTCCAGCCTTTTTGTTAGAACAAAATATTATTTGTGATTTTGCTCGTAAAGTATATGTTTATACTGATAAAAGTGATCCTTGGCTTAAATTTTCGCAAATTTTAAGTTCAGATGTACCCAGACTGGGATGCTCATCTGAATTCCTTGATTTTTCTCAGAATTTCAATGATTTATATTTAGATTATCCAGATAATCGCTATTTCCTTGATGTCGACTCATTAAAACTAAAGCATAATTTACCTTTTGCATTAATTAACGACTTAATTCATCATGACATTGATCAAACAAAGAGATTTGAATTTATAATTACCTCACCAAAATTAGGTAGCCATGTTTTAACTGTTAAAACAGTAAATCACTAAATGAAACTAATTTCTACTTACAGACGAACAGATTCCAATTCATAGACACAATTTGGATCTTCTTCCATTACATCATCAGTGCGTGCATAAGCCCGTGCCCTTGATCCGCCACATATATGAGCATATTCACAAACACCACAACGCCCCTTAAAAGATGTTGTATCACGCAATTCAACAAAGAGAGGATTATGAGCATAAATTTGTTGAAGGTTCTGATTACTTAAATTATCAGCTACCATCGGTAAAAAACCGCTAGGGGAAACATCACCACGATACGAAATAAATACTATGCCTTTTCCATCACGCGTACCAGCCGAGCGAGCCAAAGGACTATGGGTTGGAGAACCTAATCTAGCTAAAAGATCTTTATTTAACTGTAGAGATAATAAATCAAGTTTAGCGGAAATTTGTTCTTCATATTGACGGACTATCCGACGAAAATATGGTCCTTCCACAGTTCTTACCGTAACACCATAGTGGGCAGCCTGATAAAGGAAGTGGCATACTGATTCACTAACATTAGGCGATAATTCAGTTAATTGTGACCCACGACCAGTTTGAATTAAAAAGAATACTTCCCACACCTGCGCAGGTATAGATTTCACAACTTCAAAAATAGCTGGTAATTCTTCAACGTTATGCTCCATCACCGTAGTATTAATCTGAACTTTTAAGCCAGCATTAACGGCAAACTGAGCCATAGCCAAAGTACGGGTAAAGGTTCCTGGAACTCCGCGCAAATCGTCATGAGACTGAATTGTAGCTCCATCTAGACTAAGAGAAATTCCATCTACGCCATAATCAGCCATTTTCAATAACACTTCTGGATTTAGTAATGGTGTAGCACTTGGTGCAACTGAAACCTGAATACCTTTAGCGCGTGCGTAAGCAATTAACTCAAACAAATCAATACGTTTTAATGGATCACCACCAGTTAAAATTAAAATTGGATAAGGTCTGCCAAAAGCTTCAATTTGATCAATTAAAGCCTTCCCCTCCTGAGTACTTAACTCACCGGGTAATGACTGTGGTATCGCTTCGGCTCGGCAATGATGACAAGCTAAATCACAAGCCTTGGTAGTTTCCCAAAAAACTAATATGGGTTTAGTATCAAAATTCCAGGTCATAATTTATTCCTTATAATACTGATAAAAGATTATACAACTTAATGTTCTTAAGTTCAAACTGACTCATTAGGCTAAGTGTAATATCATTGCCGAAAATCAAACAATCACGGCAAAAGATTTTACACTTTAGATGCCTTTTGATCAAGAGAATGCGCTAGGTTAAAATTAATATTTTCCGATGGTGACAAACGATATTGCTTATAACGAAATGGTGGCTGTGTCATACTACGACCAGTCTTAATCCTCCAAATTTCAATTCCTGATAAAACTTTAACTATATTTGAAGTCACAAAATTAACCATACTTGGTTTACCAAATTCAATCAAATACTCTTTCTCAAGATTATCTAGCATTTCAATAGTTTTTTGATTTTGGGCAAATTTACGCGCTGCTGAAAACACTTGGCGAAAAGTCAAACAACGTTCTTTTAATCTTCCCGTTAGATTACGGATGCGTTCATCACTGTGGTTGCGAACATTGCGATAACCACGCAAAGACGTTTCAGCCAAACGAAGTAAAGACGGTCCCTGACGTTCATAGTCTTGGATAAAAGCATCTTTAAGATATTCACCAGTTACATCAATCTTAAAATTAGGATGTTCAAACCAGATTTTATCCTGACCATGCCATTCTTCCAAAGGAATGTCATGCCTTAACCGCCCAGCTTTGTCATACTCTTCATATAATGCAGTTCCAGGTAATGGGCCTAAATTCATAAACTGTACAAAATCAGAATTTAATTCAAGGACAAAATCAATATCCTCTTGCATAGTTTCTTTATCATGATGCTCCAAAAATAAAATTGCTGAAGCTAAAACCTGTATGCCATAATCACGAAGCTTACTAACCATAGCAGCTAAATCAACACCTTTTGTTTTAGTAAAAACTGAGCGTTTAGATTCGACACCTAACCAGACAAAATCAATACCAAGCTTAGCCATAAATTCAACACCAACTGATTCAATAGTTTCAGCTGATGAAAATACGCCTAAGCTAAAATATTTATTTTTAGCCTCCATTTCTTTCAATAATTCTTGGGCACGAATGCGTTGCTTTAAGAAATTTTCATCCATGACAAAAAACTCATTACTGCCAGTTTCCTGCTCTATAAACTCTAATTCCTTCATTACCTCTTTACCAGTATTCATATAACCAAAATATTCTTTTTTAAAATGATGCGAAGTAGCACAAAAAGAACAAGCATTTACACAGCCAAGTCCAGGAATTAATACCGCAGCTGTATTTGGCAACGGAATACCCATAATCCGTCTTTGGGTTGTTGACAGCATTGCCGGCTGAAGCACCGGCTGATTGACATCTTCACCAAATAACTGACGAAACCAGCTGACACCCTCACCCTTACTAATATAGTCATGTTCAATCATATCTTTAAGACCAACAATACTTGTA
This sequence comes from Candidatus Melainabacteria bacterium, assembly GCA_027371815.1. Taxonomy (GTDB): domain Bacteria; phylum Cyanobacteriota; class Vampirovibrionia; order Obscuribacterales; family JAKAZS01; genus JAKAZS01. The sequence continues at coordinate 6,392 of DAHXLC010000004.1, forward strand.
CCATGACCACCCAGAATGATTTTAGTTTTTGGTGACAGTTCCCGTATTAATTCACACATTTTTTTTCCTTCATTAGAGCGATTTAAACAAGAGCTTAAAAAAAACTATGATTATATTGGAATTTCCTTTAT
>DAHXLC010000014.1 GCA_027371815.1 Candidatus Melainabacteria bacterium
ATGTTGTAGGAGATAGAATTTCAGCTGTATAGGTTTGATTGGCGGCTAACGTATCGCTAGGGCTAGCTGATAGTGGTTCGGGCGTTTGACTGGCGGCTAACGTATCGCTAGGGCTAATAAAGTCTGATAGTGGTTCGGGTGTTTGACTGGCGGCTAACGGATCGCTATCAGGAGAAGTCGTCTGAGTAAAACTAGAGTTTTGCGAATTAAGCATAAATTCTGAATCAAAATTAGTATCATTAAGAATATCAGAATCTAAGGGTTGCCCTGATTCGAGTGCGTTGATTAAATTGGTGGCTTCAGTGGAATTAGCCAAAGGATGAGCAGAATTGAAATCTTTAGGGTTGAAGGACTTGATGGTCTGGTCATTTAGACCCATATTTAGGTTGCTATTGGTTGAAGATAAAACTGTATCGATTTCCTGAATAATTGAATTTGGACTAGCAATGAATTCTTGTTTAACACTATCAGGAACTGTATAGGTATTTGTATTGTATGAATCCTGACTCATATTTGCAAGAGGATTTTCCGTTGTAGTATTTTTGGGGTTTTTATCTTTGTTGATTAGTGAACTTGAACTTATGCGGTTAGATTTTAGTCGTTCGAATCTGGAGGCTAGTGAATTAGTCTTTTCTGCAGATACAGCACTATCAGCCTCATTAAGATCTGATTCTGGATATTGATTTTGTGAGTTAGCTAAATTGCTGATGTTGGTATCTGTATTATTAGTATAATCAATAGGTTCTGATTGATCAGGTTGATAATTGCCTGGATTTTGGGTAATGATGACATTGTTGTTTATAACTTGATTGTTTGGGGTGGAATATTCATTGTGAGTTTGATTTGAAACGACATTTTCGCTCGATGGTGTTGTTTCTGTTTTGACCGAACTCGGCTGGTTTGCTTTTTCGACGTTAGCTTGGTTTGGAATAAACAAATTATTTCGTTTATTAAACCAGTTATTAATGCAATCAATTAAAACTTTATCAAAGTCTGGAGAATAAGGTGCTGGTAAAAATATAATCGAGCCACCATTATTACCAGCCACTAAATATGCGGAAATACATTTTTGTGAACCTGCTACAGCTAGGCAATTATAACCATCAGTAAGAAAATTCTCGCGAATAATCGTATTCCATTCTAAGCCTTGTTGTTGAAAATACTTAACGAAGTCACTTTGCATCCCCTCATCAGTTATATCAATATTGCGACCGTGCGAAATTGCACTCATGTGCCTTGCCGTGGTTTCTGGGGACTCAGTTTCGGATTCGTCTTGAGAACCCATGTCTGGAGCTAAAACATTTAACCAGACATAATTATCAAGGTTTCGGCTCGGGCTTTGAACTATAAAAGGTCTGCATAAATAATAAATTAATAAGCCGCCTTTTTTTAAAAATTCAATTAGTTCGAATATCCGTTTGCCTAATTGTTTGGTAATGTCCGTTAAAATTACATCTGAGCTTAAATTAAAATTTGTCAGTCCTTGGGAGTTAGCGAGATTGATTTGTTCGATAAGTTCAGAATCATTAGATTCAAATAAGTGTATGATGGACAAAGGATTGATAATCATTACGTCATAGCTGTCAAGCGGGTTTGCGCTACCCTCTTTAAGACAACCGTTGGTACCGTAGCCAGGAGAGTGAATTCGTAGAATTCGATCTTCTTGGATATTGCTCATTTTTGAAATCCTGATAATTGGCTTAGTAATTTTATTTGCATAAGATATATTTTAATTTAATTGATTAAAAATTAATTCAATTATTTAGATATTCAAATTAAGATTTAATTTCTAAATAATATTATGGTTAATAGTTAACCTCTTGATTAATATGGACACTGTAATTTATTCTAAATCTGTATCAATACTAAAAGAGGATTGGCTGAAGGGTTTGTTTACACCGTGTTCAATGGCATTCTTTGTACCATAGAAAAGACCTTCGCCACAGCCAGCTAAAATCCCCCCGGTTACACCTGGAACGGCACCAAATATTATTGAAGGTACACATTCTTTACCACCAATTTTTTCAGCGCAACTCTGCGTAAACGTAGAACTTTTATCGCAGCTATAACGAATCATTGCAATAGGTATGCCAATAGTAAGCCCCGTTGCTACCGCAGCAGTTTTTACGGGGAAGAGTAAGGTGTTTTTACCCATTTCTTTCCAGGTATCCGCATAACCAGGCTGGGTTAAAAGTATTGTTAGTATTAAGGTGGCGAAATACTTATAATTTCTTAACATTAAAAAATTACCTCCAGAAAAATTTAAATTCATTTTGTCAAAATAATTATAGACAATTTTTTTAAATTTTAAACTTAATTTTTGCCTATTAAGAAATTTAATCTTACCTTTTTACCCGCATACTTGTCAGGTGTTTTGTTAAATTTTGCATTATTTTTTTTACTTTGGCTTGTAAATTGATATTAAGTTATATATTATCAATTAGTTATCAGGGTTTTAAAGTTATGGCTTATTATCGAAAAAGTTTTGGTTTAAGAAATGAAATTCAAGATAGTTTAAACAACTTGTATGAATCAGAGTTTATTAATAACTTACGTTTAAATGGTGGTAAGTATCAGGTGGGCAATCTGACTTTTCATCTAGCTAAGGTGTTTGGTTTTTGCTGGGGTGTTGATCGAGCAATTTCAATGGCTTTTGAATGTGCTAAATATTTTCAAGGAAAACAAATATGGATTACTAATGAAATTATTCATAATCCTTTGGTTAACAATAATTTGGTGCAAATGAATATAAAATTTATTCCCAAAAATGATGATAATGCTATTGATTTTAGTTTGATTCAAAGTGAAGATGTCGTGATTTTACCAGCTTTTGGAGTAAGCCATGCTGATTTGCTCAAACTAAACAATCGAGGTTGCCAAATTGTTGATACTACCTGTCCTTGGGTTTCACGTGTTTGGCATCGTATTGAAAAATATCAAAATCAAGATTTTACGGCAATAATTCATGGCAAATATGATCATGAAGAAACCATAGCAACTGCTAGCCGTTCTTATAAATTTCTGATTGTTCAAAATTATGATGAGGCAAAATGGGTTGCTAATTTTATGCTTGATAGCGGTGACACCAATGAGTTTTTACAGAAGTTTAAATTAGCTTCAAGCAAAGACTTTAACCCCGAAACTGACTTGGCTAAAATTGGCATTGCCAATCAAACCACTATGTTAAAGGGGGAAACTGAACTAATTGGTAAATTATTTGAAGAAACTATTATTAAAAAATATGGCCCACATAATATTAATGAGCACTTTATGAGTCCTGGTGATACTATTTGTGATGCTACTCAGGAAAGACAGGATGCTATGTATAACTTAATTAAGGAGCCTATCGATATGGTTTTGGTAATTGGTGGTTTCAATTCTTCTAATACTGGACATTTGCAGGAAATTGCTGAAAGTAGTGGTTTGAAATCATATCATATTGATGGTGTTGATTGTCTTGTTAATCGAAAAAGCATAAAACATAAAATCGCTCATAGTGGTAAAATAACTTTAACTCAGGGTTGGTTACAAAATGGTTTGACAAATATCGGTATAACTTCTGGTGCTTCAACACCTAACCAGGTGGTGGCTTCAGTTATTAGTAGAGTTGTAGAATTGGCTATAAAATAACAATTAAAATTTTTACGGTGGTGATTTATGCAAGCACTGGTAACTGGAGGCGCTCAACGCGTCGGACGGCAAATATCATTAAGCTTGGCTGCTTTGGGCTATGATTTAGTAATTCATTATCATAATTCATACAATGAAGCAATTCTTTTGCAGAAGGAAATTCAAGCTATGGGTGTTAAATGTTATATATTTAAGGCTGATTTATTTGTTACTAAGGAAATTGAAGCATTGTTTGCTTATGCAGTTTCGCAGCTAGCATCATTATCTTTAATTGTTAATAATGCTTCGATCTTTGAAAAAATCTCATTTTATGATACCGACATGGAAATTTTTGACCGAAATTTTAATATCCACCTTAAAGCTCCCTTTATTTTAACAAGGTCTTTAGCGTTGATGGATAAAAAAGCTCAAGTGATTAATATTATCGATACAGGTATTCAAGGCTATAATCCTGATTATTTTGCTTATTTATTAAGTAAGAAAAGTTTACTGGATCTTACGAAAATGACGGCTCGAGTTCTTGGTCCTAAGCTTCGTGTTAATGCAATTGCACCCGGATCTGTTCTCGATCCTATTGATGCCTTGGGAAGTAATTATATGAATAACCGCGCCAACGAAATTCCCTTAAAATTAAAAGGTAGTGTTGACTATATTATTCAAGGCATTCGTTATTTACTGCAAAATGAATTTGTAACAGGAGAATGCTTATTTATTGATGGTGGCGCTCATTTGTTAGCTGATTAATGGTAGCAGTTTAGGGAATTATAATGAATATATTATAACGATTTTGGCTAGTTAGCTACAGTGATTACGGAATTTATCTGCTATTGTTATTATAATCGCTCGCGATTATTTTTATAGATATTTTGACTGGTTTTTATCGTCTGAATTAAATAAAAAATCTTTTTGCGTACATAAATGCTGTAAGCAATATTTGCTTTTAAACCGTTTAGGCCATCCAAAAAACCCCGTCTAATTATAAAACGGTAAATAAATGTCCAAAGTGGATGTATTTGTAAATTGATCCAATAGATCGTTTTATAATAAAAATTAAAAGAAGAGTGTTTCTGATAAAACTTGTCTTTGAAATATTGAGCGGAAAGTTTTGCGTATTTATCATGGTTTTGTTCAAAATCAACGAGGCAATCATAGGCATAATGTTGTAAGTGATTAGAACAGGCACCGATTGTACCAGTTATTTCAATTGATTCATGAACAGGACGATTATTAAAGTGGCCTTTGTTTTTTTTTATTAAACGAAGTTGTCGATCAGGATAAAATCCGCCATATCTAAGAGGTTGATTGGCAATGTATAATAATCGTGGAATTGTATAGCCATCATAAATATCATTAAGGTTTTTATTCTCTAAAATAATTTTTATTTCTTTGGCTAAATTTTCTGTTACGATTTCATCAGCATCTAGGCTTAATATTAAATCGCTGGTTGTTTTATCCAGGCAGAAATTCTTTTGAGCAGCGTATCCAAGCCAGTCTTGTGTATAGCAAATTGCCCCATTTTCTTGAGCGATTTTAATGGTGTTATCTGATGAGCCAGAATCAACGACAATAATTTCATTGGCAAAAGTTTTTACACTAGCTATAGTTCTTCCAATTATTCGTTCTTCGTTATAGGCAATTATGGCAACTGATAAAGTAAGCATATTACCGTTTGACAAAACGAACTACATTTTCCTTATCATCTATAATATATTCCCAGCCCTCACCAAAAACTTTTTGACCAAGAAGTGGATAATCCATATTAGATTGGCTGGCAACACTGGCGGGAACATCATAAAGCTCAATAGGACCAATTTTAAGCTGACTAATTTTAACATCATAAGTTTTGGTATTGCCACCAATACCTGATGACATACTGACTGAACCATTTGGATCAATATCAATATGGCACATTTTAGCTTGCTTCATTGAAAAACTAATATTTGAAGCTCCGGTATCAAAATACATTGGAATTATCATACCATTAATATTAACGTTGACGATTATGTTATTGCCGCGGCGCTTAAATGGGACGGCATACCCAAGTGAATATTTTATTCCTTGTTTCGTTAGTTTAATACAATTTGAACTATTATCAACGCTTACCTGATAGCCTTTCCAAAAATTCTGTCCTAAAAGTGGTCCGGGCAAGGACGGAGAATCTATAACAGCAATTGGAAAATTATGCCTTTCCATATTACCTACTTTTAAGTTAATTTTCATTGTCCAGGTTGCTAAATTGACTTGAGTCCCAACTCCACTTACTTGTATGCCATTAGGTGGTCCAGATGGTGGTGTTACACCAATTTGCTCCAGTTGAGTACGACTGATACAGCAGCACTCGGCGCCCGAGTCAAAGATAAAATTAATGGCATGATTATTCACCATGGCATTAATGTAGAGCAAATTGTTAGCGGATTTTTCAAAAGCTATTTTGACTTCGTTAGGGGTATTGTCACTGGGATCAGCTGCTAGGCTACGAATATCATTAGAGGGAATTTGTTGAATAGTGTTGTTATTTTTTTGCGGGATAATAGTTGAATTCGGAGCACAGGCCATTGAGTTTTTTGCGTAATTAGTTGTGTAATTGGTTATCCGATTAGTCGTTAGATTATTTTGACTACCTGAAGGCTTACCATTTTTTATACTATTAATAAATTCTGGTGTTAATTTGCCATTAGCCTTTAATTCTTTGACCTGTTTACCTAAGGTAAGCATTGCTTGTTTGGCTAATTTGCCTTGTGGTTCATTAGGAGCTAGCATCGCTAGCCTTACGTATGTAGTGGCGGCATTTTTATACTCTTTGTTTTGCTGATAGGCTAAGGCTAGATAATACATTGCATTATAATTAGATTGATTAAGCATTAATGCACTTTTGAAATATTGAATAGCATTGGTAAAATTACTGGTATTATAGGCTTTTACGCCATAGCTATAGTAGTCATTTGAACTGTTTGGTTTTTTTGTATTATTGTTTGAGTTAGGATTTGCCTGGGTGCTGTTTGAGCAAAGCATAAATATTACCAACAATAGCCAAAGTAATGTTTTTGTTGATTTAGTAATAAGCAAATTATTAAGCATGATTCATTTACCTTTTCCTCTTATTTGATATTTATTTTGCTTAGTTTTGAATTACTAATGATGCGATTAGATTTTTTTGCATTTCGTTGGTTTCTAGAGTTAATTCAAGAACTTTAGCATCGCGGTAGAATTTTTCAAGGATACAGTCTTTGGCAATTCCTTTTGAACCTAATATTTGAATTGCTTCAGCACTAAAGCACCGAGCAGCTAAGCTTGCATGTGATTTGGCCATAGCGGCAAATAATCTTGCTTCGGGATGGTTGGTTAGAATTGACCAGGCTGCTCTATAGGTAAGTAATTTAGCTGAAGCTAAATTGATTTCAATATCAGCTATTTTAAATTGAATGGCCTGAAAAGTACTTATCTTTTTGCCAAACTGGGATCGTTCGCGAGCAAAATGAATAGCTTCATTAATAGCACTTTCGAGCAGTCCAATACAACAAGCTGCAACTAGAACTTTGCCTATATCAAAGATGAAATTAATTAATTCATTGCTGTTGTTTAAATCTATAGGGTTAAATATATTTTCAGTAATTATCGCATGACTATTAAATGTAATATCGCAGGTTATGGCTTTATCTAGACCCAGTTTTAGAATTGGTTCAGATATTTTTAAACTGCTGTCTTGGTGATTATTTTCAATAAGTATGAGGGTATTATTTTTAGCTAATACTAAAATTAAATCAATTAGATTGCCGTTAACTACCCAGGTTTTATGTCCAGATAATTTATTTTGATCGCAAACCGTTTCCATAGCTGAAAGATCGCTGCCAGCCTGAATTTCATGAAACGCATAACTGGCAATAATTTGACCAGTATATAATTTAGTTAGATATTTTTCTTGAACTGTTTTATTACCAAACTTGGTAATAAATTCAATAACCATGAGGTGGGATGCTAAACTATAAGCTAAACCTGGATCCTGGTTGGCGATGCCTTCAATTAAGAGAACCTTTTGAATGAATGAATCATTGGTGTCACAATTTGCAGTAAGCAAATTGGCTCTATTAAGATCTTTTATAAGCACTGCTATTGATTGAGAATTAGTTGGACATTCAGTTAAGAATGTTTTGATAAAATTTAAATATTTTTCTTGCAAACTTATTTGTGAAGCATTTAAAAATGTATTCATAAGTACGATCCTCTTGGCAAATAATTTAAATATCTATCATTTAATATACACTAAGCTTAAAGATTAAATCTTAAATATTTATGAAAAATCGAAAAGTTTATGGCAGCTTGGCTTAAATCACATCGCCACTTGATGTGGTTAAGGCTTTTAATTCGCCAAGCTTTTTAAAACAAACTTCAATAACTCTGCCAGTGATGTTATCAGCATCATCAAATTCATTAAGCCAAAAACGCAGGCGAACGTTAATATGATCGATGTTGACAACTTCGATTGATGCTTCTGGCTTAGGCTCTTCTTGAACACCTTTAATACTGGTGGCTGCTGTTTCTAAGACTGGAATAATATGATTAAGTTCAGCATGTAAACTTATTGGAAAATTAATTGTTTTAGCATGATTAGTTGAAGGCATATTAAAATTTACCAATGTACTAGACGTAAATTGTTCATTGGGAATTACTACGTAATTAAAGTCCAGATTCCGTATTTTCGTAATGCGCCAACCAATTTCTACTACTTGGCCAATATGATTGTGTCCACCGGAGGCATTAAACATGATCCAGTCCCCAATTCTAAATGGTTTAGATAGGCTAATGGTAAGACCAGCAAATAAATTGCGAAATGTGTCTTGTAACGATAAGCCAACGATAGCTGTAAATACTGTAGACGTTGCCAAAAGCGGCCAGACATTTATACCTAGGAGCCAGTCCATAAATAGCAATGAAAATACTAAATATAATGCTCCTAATAGAATAAAACTAATAACATTAGGGAGTATTGTGCCTTTATGTATTGGTAAATACCAACCAAAGAAAAATTCATTAAAAATCTGAATAAAAAAGTGTACAAGCATAATGGCTAAACTAAAATCAATTAAATTCTCAAACATAACACCAATTTTGCCCGGAATAAGATCGGTAAATGGTGTTATAGCTATTAAAATAATAAGTAATCTTAGCGGTAGAATTACTTTTGCAATGATTTTATGTTTTAATTCAGGTTCTTTAATGAAAAAGTGAATTTTCCAAAAGACAAATTTTAAGATTTTTTTGGAATTAAGGAAGACGAATAACCAAATCCAGATAAACCAAAAAGCTACAGAATGCTCACTTTTGCATGTAGCAAATATTATAAAGTCTTTTAAAACTTGAACAAGATTTTGCATATATGTTTATGAAGTAAACCTTATTTTTTAGACAACATTTTTTTCGATCTAAAGAGAAATGCTTTTATAAGCATAGCATAAGATAACCTTGTAACTGGTTATACCTTAGTGCATTGAATTACCAGAAATCTTACCCTGATAACTAGAGTTTACATTATTATTGTGATGTTTATTGAGAAAATTAGGTTATTATTAATGTAAAGATTAAAATATAACAGTAATAATTTTTACAAGTTGGCTAATTTATTATTATTATACGTTAAAATCCTAATTATGCTTAAAATTACTGTTAATTAATTGGATCTAAATAAAAATTTAATGAATATTAATTTCTTCTCAAAAATATCGAATAAATTACAATCTTTATCTTTGCTCAAGGATGGTTCCGATTTAAGTAGTGATGCATTTGATCTTGAACATTGGTTGTTTTACTATAATTTAGCTGGATCTTTTGATGATTTAAAGCAGCGAAAGTTTAAAGATCTTAAACAGGATATTTTTGATGCTTTTCAGTTTGAAAGCTCAATGACTTTAGCTTTGGCTTTAAAAATTCCGCCGTTGCATTTTCAAAATGCTTTAAATTTAATCTTTATTGAAGTGTCTCAAAAATTTCCGCATTTTAAAAATCTGCTTTTACCGAATATGACTGAGCCAAATTATGAAAATTCTTTATTTAATAATGATGATTGGCAGGTTAGAGCTAATCTTGCCAATATTATTACATCTTTAAAGATTGTCGAAGCTACACCATTTATTGAACAATGTTTAAATGCAGCCAACGACAAATCAGATCCTGATTTTTTATATTTGGCAATTGCACTAGCTCAACTGTCGCCAGGCAATGCTTTGAAACTGTTACCGCGATTTCTAATGGTTGAGGAATTTTGGATTCGCATTGATACGGCTTATGCTTTGAGTTTAATCAATAATTCTCGTGATATTGTGTTACGTGGACTTTTAATTAATTCTTCTGCTAATGATTATTTGAGTATAATTATTGCTAATAATTTTGATATTAAAGAATTGATTCTAGCTGAAAATCAATTCTTATTTGACTGTGCCTGTGAAATAATTTACCAATATTGTCAGTTGCATAAAACTGAGTCAAAGTTGAATTTTAGTAATAAAGAAATTGATTTGATTGAATTAAATGATTATTTACTCAAGAATATTCAAAACAATATTTCAACTATTTCACTATGGAGTTTATTTGAGCTGAATGAATTTAATAATAAAAGTTACGATATTTATAAATATATTGACCATGAAAAATTAATTATTTTGATTAATGAATGTTTGCATGATACGTTGATTTCTAATTTTGAACTTTCGGAAAATATTAATCTATTACCAAATTATTTAAAAATTAAACGCGCCATTAATTTAATTAAGAAATTGAAATTAGCTGAATTTAAGGATAACTTAATTAAAATGCTTGATCTTAATAATATATTTTGCGGTGATATTATTGAAGCTTTGGCTCATTTGGATGAGCAGTTGGCTTTAATTAACTTTGCCAACATAATTATAGATAAAAAAAATCGTTTTAATGCTATAAAATTAAGAAGTGATATTGTTGAAAATAATATTAACTTCTATAATGTGTATAGTAAATTAATTGAAAATTTTAAAAATGCCAGTAATAAGGCTGTTTTTTCATTCCTCTTAATTTGTTTTAATGATTATTCTCCAAGTATCAGAATGTTGGTTCTTGATTCTTTGATAAACTTGGTTCGAAATAATAATTTAATTGAAGATTCTCAATTTCTGGATTTACTTAAATTGGCACTTAATGATCCGGCCTACCAGGTTTGTAAACTAGCCGTTAAAGCCATTGGTGATTTTAAGCTTAAGCAATATTGTGACTTGGTTATTAATCACTTGAAATCACCTGAACGTTCATTAAGGGATGAAGCCTACTTAAGTCTAAACAAGCTTACTGCAGTTATGGGCAAGGATGAAATTATTAATAAAGTTAATGCTAAATTGATTTTTGAATTTAACTTTACTAATAGAGCCTGGTTTAACAATGCATTGCTTAAAATTACGGAAAAATAATTGTGTGGTGTTTGAGGTTAAATAAATTATGATGAAAAAAGTTTTATTACGCTTAACTGCTAAAGCCTTAGCTATTTATTTCTTATTCCCGAAAATTCATCATATTGTTGTACATGGAGATTTTTTTACGGCTTTAATTTTAGCCTTGCTATTTACAATTATGCTTTGGGTTGTTGAAATGGTAATTGTATTGGTCTCAACTTTGATAACTTTATATACTTTAGGTCTAGCTTTGCTAGTTTTGATTCCTGTCTGGTTAGTCGGGTTTTGGTTAGTACCAGTTATTGCTTTGAAACTTGTGAGTGATTTTTTTCCTGAATATATTCAAATAACTGGTTGGACTCCGGCTATACTGGGTGGATTATTAATGCTTTTGATTAGTTTAATGACTGGATCTGTTTCGGTTATAACAAGTGGTATTAAACGAGCAAAATAAAGGATATTTTCAATGATTGATAAGGAAAGCTATCAGGATTGGTTAAATGTATTTTTGAAAATTCATCAAATTCCTGTAGTGCGTAAAGTTTGGGGTTTAGTGGTAATTGTTACTATTTATAGTTTTTTAGTTGACTGGTTTGAAACTGCTAATCTCAATACTACTTATATTTTAAGAGCAAGTTCTACCTTATATGGAAGCTTGATTATGGGTTTATTATTGGTTTTTCGGACAAACTCTGCCTATGATAGATGGTGGGAAGGACGAAAACTCTGGGGTCAGTTAGTTAATGAGATTAGAATTCTAAGTTTAAATTTAGTATCATTTATTAATTTGGATGTAAAGTTAAAACAAGAATTTTTTCATTTACTTAATGGTTTCGCTTTAGCGCTTAAAGAGCATTTGCGCGAGGGCATAAAACTTAAAGAAATTCCTGGTTTTGATGATAGGTTGGATTCGCCTCCAAATATGCCATTATATTTTATTGATTGCATCAGGGATAAAATTTATACTTTAGAAAATAAGACCATATTTCGCGATGGCCAATTAATAATTTTTGATAATCATTTGTCAGCGTTGACAAATATCTTGGGATCTTGTGAGCGGATCAGAAATACACCTATAGCGCCATCCTATCGAGCTTTATTGCGCCATGGCATTGCTTTAAATCTATTAGGATTGCCTTGGTATTTATCACCCAGTTTTCATATTTGGAGTTTACCTATTGTAATAGTTTCCAGTTATTTTATGTTAGGTATTGAGCTGGTGGCTGAGGATGTCGAACAGCCATTTACCCGCAGTGGTGATAGTTTACCTTTAGATGATATTTGCAAGGTCATTAATTCTTCGTTAGTCCAAACTTTAAAAATTCAGTTTTAGTTTTTTTATTTATTGTTAATACTGAAAGTGTTGCCAACTCAGCACAACACGCAATAATAGTCGAAAAGAAAAGAGCTTGTAAGACAGTTAATCGAAAAATCGAAATGATTAAAATGAAATTAAAGAGGATCTGGAAAAAGCGCACAAGGTGGTTAATCAGGCACGGTTATTGATAGAGCAAAAACCATGCCAAGCTAAAATATTATGTATTCATGAGCCACATGTTGTTGTAATAGCCAAAGGGAAAAGAGGCAAAAGATATGAATTTGGATCAAAAGTCGCACTTTCAATAGATTCGAACGGTTTTATTTTATCTAATCAAGTGTACGATACCAATATCGCAGATATTAAAACGCTTGAACCAGCTTTAGAGAAGATTGGAAAAACAAATTTAATAAATTACCAGAAAAACTAGCTGCTGATAGAGGTTACTGGACTAAAGAACCATGCCTTGAATTAAATTCAGTTAAACAAGTTTCGATACCAACGAAGGGTAAAAAGCGACATATTGATTCAGATAAGCCATTTTTCAGTAAATTGCAAAAACTAAGAAACAAAATCGAACCAGTAATTGGTCATTTAAAAACCGATCATCGAATGGACAGATCACGCTATAAAGGGTTGGATGGCGATAAAATTAACGTTAACCTAGCGGTTCTTGCTTGGAATTGTAAAAAATGGACAAGGAAAATAGTTATGGCTTAATTTTTGTTTTGAAATATAGCTGATTAATTTTAGGGTTAATGTGAACCTTAGCATTTACTAAGTATTTTGGTGCATTGCTCATTTCTCTGTAAGCATGTTTTGGCAAGTCTAAATTGTTCTTTGATTATTATCAAAATCT
>DAHXLC010000023.1 GCA_027371815.1 Candidatus Melainabacteria bacterium
TTCTTTAATTGAATCAATTTTATTTACGGCAAGGATAACTTGGGTTTTATTTTGGCGACGGATTAAATTAGCAATAGCAAGATCCCCAGGCATAATTCCGGTTTTGCCATCTACTAAAAAAATAACAATGTCACTTTCTTCAAGCGCTGCTTGAGTCTGTAATAATACTTGTTTATTTAAATTGTCTTGAGCGAGCGTATCGACACCACCAGTATCGATAATAATAAAATGTTGTCCACACCATTCAATTTCATGATAAATCCGGTCACGGGTTACTCCAGCTACCTTATCAATGATAGCATGGCGTTTCTGCGCCAGGCGGTTAAATAGGGTGGATTTGCCTACATTTGGTCTACCAATAATAGCTACTATGGATTTTTCCATGGTTTCCTTAATAAATGAAAGAAGATTATTTATACTTGTGGTTTGGTTTGGCTTTTACCAAATTTTTTACCAAGTTTAGGTGCTAAAGATTCAATGTATTGAAGAAGAGCATCTTTAGCTGTGTTAAGAAATTTTGCACTGTCGGTATCGCCACCTAAATCAGGATGTAATGATCCTTGAGTTAGTTCTTTTTTCCAGGCTGACATAACTACTTCTTTAGTTATGTTATTTGGATCTATGCCAAGGATAATACAGGCTTTGCGGATTTCAGCCGGAATTAAATTAGTGTTAAAGTTGGCTTGAGGTGCTTTGCTCCCACCAACAAATTTATTCAATGATACAGTTGTGCTTTGATTGTCATTATCTGAAAGGTTATTAGTCGCAATGTCTAAATCATTGTTGGCTTTAGGGAATTCAGCGGATAAATTATCGGATTGTGAGCTGGTATTGACATTGGCGACTGAGTCTAGGGAATTGTCAATTTGGGTTGATTGATTAGCTATTAGGGTATTATCCAGATCGTTAAAATTATTTTCGGTGTCTAATGATGATAAATCAATATCTTCAATAATTTCAATATTGTTAATGTCATCTATATCATCAAATCCATCAAAGATATCGAGTGATTCTAAATCAAGAATTTTGATCTTCTGGTTTTTATCCACGATAGGATTGATAATGGGGCGATTTAACTCTAAGCCTTCATGCTTGAGTAATTCAACTATTTTCGGATTATTTAGGATGAGATCTTCGTTTAACTGGCTTATATGACAGATTAATTCAATGCTTAAAGGCTGGTTTTCTTCCTTTGCCTTGCTTATGGCTAAGGCAATCATTTTTAAGTCTAATTCGCTAAATGAATCGGGGTTATTGGTCATAATTAATTACACAATGAAAATTGTATGTCTCTAGAACAAAGAGGCTAATAATGCGGAAAAATCTCATTTAAGGAACGCCTAATTGCCCGTTAGTAAATTATAACTTATCTGTGGCATTTTTACATTAATCATTATCATTAAAATGAAACCATAGTTAAGAATTTGTATAATTGCGCTAAAGGCTTAACTTAGAGTTCTGGTTGGTGGCAATTGCAATGATAGTTATTATATTTAAGTATCCGTAATATTAAGGTTACTTAAAATTTGCCTTAGAGATTAATGAAAAAGATTTTATATGAATTTAAATAATTGGTTAAGTTATTTTAGATAGTCAGTGGATTAAATAAATTTACAATGACCACCACCTGAAAATTATTGAGATTTATGATAATTAGTTAGATTCTTCATTTACCGGAATATCATTCTGATTTTTGATTTTTAGACGGTAAATACCTGTATTTGGATCAAATTCAGCATCTAAATAATTTTCATCAGTTTTAGTTGTATCGTTTTCGACATCTTGATTATTAGATATTGCAGCATTTTCGTGATTATTGATTAAATTAAAAATATGGTCTGGTTCGTCTAAATTTGAGTTGTGGATTGAATTAAATTTTAAATTTTCAGCGGTATTTTCATTGTTGGGCAAGGTTTCTTGACCTTCGATGGCCAATGGGCTAAGGACAACTGGGTCAGAAATTACGTTTAATTTTGGCAAAAACACTTGAAGTAAATTTTGATTTTCAACATTTGGCTGTTCTGATTTCATTGCTTCGGAACGCATTTGCTGATTTTCCCATTCACTAAATTCAGTCGATTCTGCATTTAAAGCAATTTTGCCACCTGTTTCTTGATGATGATTATTCAGATCAGCATCAAGCTCTTGGTCGAAGGTTAAATCTTCAAAACTGAAATCTTCAAGATTTGAATCTGAATAAGCTAGATTTTTGGTATTGAGTTTGTGCGTGTTTTCATTGGAATTTTGCTCTAAAGTTTCACTTTGATCAAAGCTAAACTCATTAATCTGAAGTGATTCGGTCTGATTAGCTGCGAGCATTTCGCTTGCTTGCAAATCGGTAGCTTCAATTAACTCCTCGGCTTTACGATTGCTTTCGCTACTGCGATTGTTGTCGTAACTGGTTTTATAAAATTTATTATAGTCCATATTACTACTAACTACTGGAAGGACTTTTTTGCCATGAGCGCTAGCAGCTTTAAGAAATCCGTTTTTATCATTATTGCTGATCTGATTAGAGGCAACAGCATTGCTCTTTAGGGTTAATGGTATCATTATTTTGTCATTGCCGTGTGATAAAGTTAATGAAGGGATAATTCCTAATCCTGAGCAATGACTGCAATGCTTTGTAAATAATTCGCGGATACTTTGACCTTGTCTGTGCCTGGTTAATTCTACAAGACCAAGATCGGATAATTGTCCAAGTTGTGGTTTGGCTCTATCATCTTCTAAAGCTTTTTGAAATACTTCTAATACCTGTTGTTGATCTTTACGGCTTTCCATGTCAATAAAATCAACAATTACCATTCCACCAATATTACGTAAGCGTAATTGGCGGGATATTTCTGTCGCAGCTTCAAGATTGGTTCTTTTAACAGTTTGGGCTTGGGTTCGTGAACTAGTAAATCGTCCTGAGTTAACGTCAATTACCGTTAAAGCTTCGGTGGGTTGAATATTCAAATGACCACCACTAGGTAAATCAACGCGGTCAGATAATGCTAATTCGATTTCCTTATCGATATTGCGACTGACTAAAAGACTGGTGTTAGAGTCATTGCAGGTAACTTTCGTATTTTTGCTAGCCCAGCCACTTAAATATTCTTGAGCTCGTTTACAAGCATCTTGGCTGTCTAAGATTATTTCATTCATATCCTGGCTGTAGGTATCACGAATAACGCGGTATAACAAGTCTTGATCACGATAAATAAGTGTTGGCCCAATAGTTGCCTCTGCCTGAGTCACTATTGACTGCCAGCGATCCCAGAGTAATTCAAAATCATCAAAAAGTTCTTG
>DAHXLC010000027.1 GCA_027371815.1 Candidatus Melainabacteria bacterium
AATTTAGGTCCATACCAAGAAGCTTTAGTTGAAAATTTCCTAATAGCTTTTTTGGGTAATTTTTTTTTGTTTGACTTAATTTTAGCTAGCTTTAAAATACTTGGTTTAGAGTTAAGAGTATTTGTGTTTTGGGTGTTCTGAGCTAAAGATGGACGAAATATATTTAAGTTTAAAATTAAGTCAAACAAAAAAAAATTACCCAAAAAAGCTATTAGGAAATTTTCAACTAAAGCTTCTTGGTATGGACCTAAATTTAATGGAAAAAAAACAGCCAGTGGTCAAATCTATAATCAAAACAAATTAACCGCAGCCTCCAAAACTTTACCTTTTGGTACTAAAGTTTTAGTTAAAAATCCCCATAATGGAAAAACTTGTGTTGTCACAATTAATGATCGTGGACCTTATGTAAACGGACGAGGTATTGATTTATCCAAAGCCGCAGCCCAAGAACTAGGTATTACTGGCGTAAGTCCAGTTATATGTTATGCTAATACCAGTACACCAACTAAATTTACTAGCGTAAAAGCTTACCGCACAAAATCAGGTGGCTATCATTTTACTATTTTTATGAAAATTAAGCGTGCATTTCATAAAGCCAGTCGAAAAGTAAAACATTATTATAAACATATAAAGTGCAAGTTTAAAAAAGCTATTGCCGAATTTTAAAATCTGAAATTTAGTGCATACATACAATTGGTCAAGCTTATATTAACCAGAACCCTTATTTCAAGTAGTTAGTCAAAAATACCTACAAATAATCGCTGCTGCAAATGTTAATAGATTAACGCAGGAAAATTGGCTTGCCAAAAACAATAAGTAATGAAAATTATTACTTTTCAGGTAAGCCCATACTAAATCTTTAACGGTAAACCCACCGCCTGCTCAAGATCCGCCCAGGCATTTTGATAATTGACCACAACATCAAAATAGGCAGCTAAAGTCTGTTGATACTGCTGCTGCGCTACAATGGCTGTAGATAAATCACTGATACCAACTTCATAACCACGTCTAGCTAATTTAGCTACATTAGCGGCTACGGGCAATAGTTTATCACTATAATTAAAAATATTTTTACGAGCCACATTAACATCCGTACAGGCATTAATAACATCACAGGCAATTTGGGATTTAAGTAAATCTACTTTTAATTGCGACTGGCGAAAAACTGATTTAGCACTGGCGATTTCCCCTTGATTCTGATAAAGAATAGGCGTGTTGGTATTTAAGGCAATAAAGACACCAGGCTGCGCTGGTGCTGGAACAAATCCAGCGGGCTGGTGCGCAGCAAAAGTAGTATAAGCATAGCCAGCAGCAATAAATAAATCAGGAATTGCTTGAGCCTGAGCCAGAGTAAAGGCTTTGTTATTAGCAAAAACCTGTTGGATAGCAACTTTTAAATCTGGTCTTTCATTATAAGCTTTTAACAGTAAATCGCTAATACTAGGCAATTCACTTTTGGGTGATGGTACTATATCAGTTTTTTCAGCTGACAGTTGAAACATACCATTTTCAGTAATTTCAAACAGTTCAATATTATTAATATTTTTACCAATAAGTAAAGCCAATTGTGCTGATGCCTGCTGAAGCCTGGTTTGAGCCTGATTTTGCGATGTCTCAAACTGAAGCATATTTAACTCAGCTTGAAGCACTTCTGCATAGGCGGCTTTACCGGCCTCAAATCTTTTTCGAGCTACATCCATTAATTTTTTTGCTATATTACGCTGCGAATTTATCAAATCTTCATAAGCATTAGCTGCCACTAATTCAGCATAAGCGCGGCGAACTTTATTATGAATATTAAAGCTCAAAGAGTCAAGACTTAACTTAGAAAGCTCCAGATTAGCTAAAGCTAAATTAATTTTTTTACTACGTTTACCAGCTGTTTGAATTTCTTGGGTAAACAAAATCTGTTGAGTTTGACCGGTAAATAAATAGGTAAAAGCTGGACCAAATCCGGCCTGAAGCTGAAATTGAGGGTTAGGTATAGCTTTAGCAATTTTAACTTGAGCTAACGCTAGATTTAAATTTTTGCGCGCGACAATGATATCATAATTTTTTAAATTAGCAATGTCAAACGAATTTTGCAAGGATAATACTGTAGATGGCTTAGGGCTTATAATTGTCGAAGCTTTAAGCAACCTATCATTAACTGCGTCTTCAGCATTACTCTTAATAGGAGTAAACAGTAAAAAGCTAATAATTAAAATAATTACTTTTATAATCATAATTTACTAACTATTAATTAAGGGAAGTCCAATTGCCTTTTCTAAATCAGCCCAGGCATTATGATAAGCAACAATGGTATCAAAATAAGAGAAGATTAATTGCATATATTGCTGTTGGGATAGTATTGCGGTAATTAAATCAGTTTTACCTAATTCATAACCACGTCGACTTAACTGACACACTTTAAAAGAACTAGGCAATAATTCGTTTTGGTATTTATCTAAATTAGCTTTTAAAGAGAGTAAAGCTTCATAAGCCAAAACTATATCTAAAGCAATTTGGGATTTAAGTAAGTCATTTTGCTTAAAATCTTGAAGCCAGGTATTTTTAGCCTGATCAATCTGCCCACGATACTGATAAAACAATGGTAACTCCTGACCATAAGTAAACAAATAGCCTGGTTGCTGAGGCACTTTGACCCCAGGTAAAAAATATTGGGGTTGATAAGGTTTATATGTAGAAAACATATAATTAAAACCAACAAACGGATCAGGTAGTCTTTGAGTTTTAGCCAAAACCAGACTTTTCTTATCCGTATAAGCCTGTTGAATAAGGGTCTTTAAGTCATTACGATTTATCCAAGCAGTAGGTAACAATTTGGTTAATGGTGGTATTTCACGGTTAACTGCTGGATCTAAAGCATTAAATTCACCAGTCAAACAAAATATGGCCTTTTCATCAACATCAATAATTTCGTCATTGTATGGAGTTTCGCCCATAAGTTTGCATAATTGCATTGAAGCTTTAATTAGTTTACCGATAGCCTGATTTTGCAATACAGCAATTTGCATTGAGGTTAACTTGGCTTGCTCAACTTCCAAGCCTGATGCCTTACCCACTGCAAAACGTTTCTGCGTTATCGATAACAGTTTTTGGGAATTACCCACTTGAATTTTAATAGCATTTTCATAAGCATGGGCTGCAGCCAAATCAATATAAGCTCTACGAACCTGGTTGTGAATATTAAAGCGAATAGCTTCAATTTGAAAAGCAATTTGAAAGTAATTAGCATTTGCAACATTAGTTTTTTTGGATCGCCTACCTAGAATTTGAATTTCTTCAGTCCAACCAAACTGCTGATTATTACCAGCAACAATATATTCCCAAGCTGGACCCCAGCCATATAATAAATTGTATACAGGGTTAGGAATGGCTTTAGCTATGATAATTAAGGCTTTAGCTATCGACAAATTAGTGGTGGCAACAAGTATTTCTTTATTAAAATCGTCAGCTTTTTTAAAACAAGTGGCCAATAAAAACCGTCGAACTTTTAAAGGCGAGCTAACCGATAAATCGCTACCCATTTCAGCTAAGGCAAGTGTATTGCTAAAAAATACCAAGCTACATATAATAATTAGGCAGATTTTATTTGATATCATTATAATTTTAAAGATACTCCCATAGCTTTTTCTAAATCAGCCCAAGCATTTTGATAAGCTACAACGGTATCAAAATAACTAGCCAGAATTTGCTGGTATTGTTGCCTAGCTAAAATAGCTGCTGATAAATCACCTTTGCCAACGGCATAGCTTTTAAAAGCCAGATTAGAAACCTTAAGCGCTTTGGGAATTAATTCAAGCTGATACTTTATTACATTAGCTCGTGCAACCTGAACAGCCTCATAGCTAACGACAATATCACAGGCAATTTGCAGTTTAAGTTGATTAATCTGATCAAAGTCCTGTAACCAGGTTTCTTTAGACTGCATGATTTCACCTTGATACTGATATAAAATTGGCAGTTCCACCTCTACATTCAAATAACAACCAGGCGAATTTGGCACAGAATAAGGATAAGCATCATAAGGCTGATGCTTTAAAAAGGTAGTAAACTGATAGCCACTATCAATAAAAAGATCCGGAATTCGTCTCGCCTGGCAGACAGCAATTGCTTGCTTATCACTATAAGCTTGTTGAATTAGAGTTTTTAAATCAGGTCGTTGGGCTTGGGCAATCGGCAGTAATTCATCCAAATTAGGTAAATCAAGTTTAGGTGATGGCACTATCGAAGATTTATTGGCCGTAAGGTTAAATAGGCCATTATCATCTACGTTAATAATTTCAACTTGATCTGGCGTTTCACCAAGCAATTGAGTTAAAGTAGCTGAGGCTTGTTTTAATCGAGTTTTAGCTTGTTTGCGTTGAATATCAAATTGAATAACCCCCAGTTTTGCTAATAGGACTTCACTCATGGGTGATTTTCCCGCATCATAACGCTTTTGAGCAATGGTTTGAAGTTCAAGCGCTGATTTACGTTGAGCCTCAATAAGATCCTCATAGGCTTCACTAGCTACAAGATCAGCATAAGCTCTACGGGTACGGTTGTGAATATCAAACAACAAAGCTGCTAACTGAAATCTGGTTAATTCATAATTACTATTCGCCAGATTAATATTTTTACTACGTTTACCGGCAGTAGGTATATCAAACTGTAAGCCAAACTGCTGTGGGTTACCCGCTAAAATTATGGTAAAGGCTGGACCAAATCCATACTGTAAACTAAATCTTGGATTGGCTATAGCTTTAGCTATAGTAATTTGGGATTTAGCTATGGCTAAATTATATTTTGCAATAAAAATTTCCTTGTTTTCTTGATTAGCTTTATTAAAAGCTGATTCTAAGCTAATAATCCGTTCGGGTACGCTATTATTGTTATTGGTCTTATTAGAAGAAGTATCATTTTTTTCAACCTGAACTTGTACATTAGCTAAACTATCTAAATTTGAACAATTATAGAATATCGTTAGATAAGTTACGATAGCTAATATCCATCGTGACTTTACTAAAAGAATTACATTATTTAGCTTTAATATCATTATTATTATCAATCCCCTCTAATTCACTGTCGGGTAATTTTTTATGCTCAATTGGTGGCTGATTATTATTTTGAATATTCTGCTGTATAGAATTATCTAACTGTTTAGCATTTAACGGTTTAACCAAACTTGGATCAATCGGGTTATCGATATTAACAAACATCGGTACGCCTAAATTATCTAAAGTATGCCAAATAATTGTGCCAGCCTTATTAAGTTTATGAACTTTAATATTAGCATTAAACTGTGGATCAATATTTACCGATTGAACTGGTTTAGTATCAAAAAATGAATCAACGCTACTATTGCCCTGATTAATTGAAGGCAGAGTATTGATCATACTGCGCAAAGGGGTTGTTGGATTTGACTTATTATTGAGCTTATCGGAATGATTTAACTTGGTCAATTCATTCTTTTTATTATTAAAATCATTGATATTGTTCGAATTCAAACTGGGATTCGCTCCCATGGAAGGAACCGGGGCAATATCTTGCATACCGCCAGAAGGAATTTCAAACATCTGAATACTCGATTGACCTGAATATATTTGCGAATTTACCCCCGGCACGCTGGAACTATCAGTATTACTGCGTATGGGTGCCGATGGGGCTATATAGGTAGTACCAGCTATAGCTAAATTTTTATTTACGACCAAAGTGCTAATCATTAAAATATTTGTTAATTGTCTAGAGAATTTGAACATCTTAATTTTCCTCAGCTGATTTTAAAGCATCACCTAATAATGATGTGCCACCATGACAAACAACCACTTCGCCAAGAGTTAGACCACTTACAATTTCGGCATAGTTTCCATCATCAACACCTTGGGTGATTTTACGTTCTTCAAAATTACCCTTACCTTTGTTGACAAACACAAAATTATCATCACCTTCCTGAATAACAGCCTGACTTGGTACAACTAATTTTTTGGTCATACCAACATCAACTTTCATGCGCGCAAACATACCTGGTTTAAGTAATAAATTTTTATTAGTTACATTAGCTCTAATTGGTAAAGTTCGTGTTTGCGGGCTTACTGAATCACCAACCCAAATAATTTGCGCCGGGAATTTTTCACCAGGGATACTATCAATAGTAACATGAGCTTCTTGCCCTTTTTTTATAGCTTCAATATCCTTTTCAAAAATATCAGCAAATAACCAGACTTGCGATAAATCAGTTATGGTAAACAATTCCTTATTACCATCATTTAATTCTCCTGAATTTATAGTGCGTTCAATTACCAATCCATCCATAGGAGCTTTAATTAAAATAAATGGATCAATTTTTTTACGATTAATTACTTGGTTCGCCGAATCAGGTGGAGCCCCCAAAAGACTTAGTCTTTCTTGAGCTGTGGTAATTAAAGCTGCTAATTTAGCTTTCAGTGCCGTTAAATTAGCCTCATCTTTTTCTAATTGAGTTTGCGCTGATTGCATGTCAGCCTTAGCAGAAACCTGTTCATCAAATAATTGTTTTTCACGATTATAAGTAATTTTTGATAGTTTTAACTGAACTTCTTGCTGAATAATATCAGCCTTAGCCTGGAGCACATTTTGCAAGAGATCAGACTGTAATTGACCAATGGCATCAGATTTAATTACGGCCATCGTCTGCCCTTCTTTAACCATATCACCCAACCTAGATAATACTTGAGCAGCTCTACCAGCTGATGGTGTTGATACCAGCCGGGACAGTTCAGCATTAGGGCCAACTCGTCCTGGTGATTCAACATATTCATGTATGTAATCTTCTTTAACTGTAGTTAATTTTAAGTCAATTTCATTTTCCTGGGCTGGCGACAAATTAATTATTGTAGCCGTTGGTACAACCGGAGTAGCTGATCTTAACTGCTCTACTGGTACCGGTTTAATAATTTTATTAGAAATAGTGTTACTACTGCAACCTTGAATACCAAACAAAACAATCAATAAAAAAATGCTTAAATTAGCATTATGCTTATGGTGAATAATCTTCATGAAAAATTCCTTATTTAAATAAGTTTCAAAAACAATATAAAGCACTGGCAAAACAATTAACGTTAAAACCGTAGCTGAAAGTAAGCCACCAATAATAACTATCGCAAAAGGTTTTTGACTTTGCGATCCAATCCCATTGGATAAGGCTGCGGGCAAAAGACCTAACATTGCTACCGTAGCCGTCATTAACACTGGTCGAACCCGTTCCATCGC
Organism: Candidatus Melainabacteria bacterium; assembly: GCA_027371815.1. Lineage (GTDB taxonomy): Bacteria > Cyanobacteriota > Vampirovibrionia > Obscuribacterales > JAKAZS01 > JAKAZS01. The sequence goes on from DAHXLC010000027.1 coordinate 7,234, forward strand.
CCCTTTATAGGCCGCTTCATAAACCGATAGATTCTCCGTGTTTTTTAATTGTAAAATGTAACTAACTAAAATAACACCATTTTGGACTGTTACCCCAGATAAAGCAATAAAACCAACCGCTGCTGAAATACTAAAATATGTGTGCGTAATCATTAATGCACTAAAGCCACCAAGTCCAGCCAAAGGAACTGCACTTAAAATCAACAACGCATATGAATAAGAGCCAAAGGCAAATAACAAAATAAAATAAATTAACAATAAAGTTACCGGAACGATTATCATCAAGCGCTTATTAGCTTCTTGTTGAAACTCATATTGACCAGCCCATTTTAAATGATAACCTGATGGCAAACTTACTTGTTTAGCAATATTTTCTTGGGCTTCCTGAACGGCAGAGCCAAGGTCGCGACCGCGTAAATTAATGCGAATAATCATAACGCGGCTATTAGCTTCTCTAGTTATAAAAGCAGCACCGCTACCATATTTTATTGAGGCCATTTCGGATAGCGGAATAGATGTAATGGGTCCAGGGGGATCAATTAAAATGTTATCCAGAGCCTTTTCTGTATCACGATATTCACGCGAAAATCTAACAAATACAGGAAAACGCTTTTCATCATCAATTAATCGTGTGGCAACTTTACCAGCTATAGCTGTTTCCACCAAATTCTGAATATCTGAGACATTAACACCATAACGACTGGCCTTATCGCGTTCAATTGCTATTTGATACTGCGGTTGACCTAATTGCTGACTACAGGCTACGTCAACTAAACCAGGAACTTTTTCCACGATTTTAGCAATTTTATCGCCTAGACTTTGCAGAATATTAATATCTGGTCCATATATTTTAATAGCCAAAGAGCCTTTGGCACCAGCAACAGCCTCATCGACATTATCTTGAATATATTGCGAAAAATATAATACCGCATTAGGAATAGCAGCTAAATTTTTATTAAATGATTCAATTAATTTCTGCTTATTCTGCTGAAACTCACTACGCCAAGACGTAGCTGGATATAAATCAATAAATAATTCAATATTACTAAACAAATTAGGATCAGTTCCATCATCTGGCGATCCGGTCTGACTCGTTACATTCCTGACCTCCGGATATTGTAAAATAATGTCACGCATTTTTTTAGCAATTTTTACTGATTCTTCTAAAGATACTGATGTTGGCATAACCGTAGTTCTAAGCCAGATATTACCTTCATCTAAGGCTGGTAAAAATTCTGAACCTACATTGCTTCCAATAAATGCGGTTGCAACGAATGAAGCAAAAGCCATTATGATTACATAACGTTTATGATTTAATGACCATTTTAATAACGGATTATAGATAAAATGCGCTAATTTAACAACTGGACTGTCAGTATGCGTAAGTTTTCGCCTGGCTAAAAATATGCCAATCAAGCAAGGAATAATAAATAATGCGCTGACAATAGCGCCAACCAAATGGAAATTCATCGTAAAAACCAATGGTCTGAATAATTTACCAGCAACGCCCTGAAATGAAAATATTGGTAAAAAGGCAGCCATAATTATAGTAATTGCAAATAATATTGGCGAACCTACTTGTTTAGCACATTGCAAAACCAAGTCCTTTTTTTCGCTTAATGAAGCCGATTCTGGTAAACTGCTTAATTTAGCAAAAGCATTTTCGACCATAACAACTGCTCCATCAACAATAATACCAAAGTCGATAGCACCTAAACTTAATAAATTAGCCGAAATATGAAATACACATAGTAAAACCAGCGCCAGACAAAGGGATAAAGGAATCGCTAATGAAGCTATTAAACCACTTTGAAAGTCAAATAAAAAGACAATTAAAACGCTAACAACCAGTAAAATTCCTTCAAATACATTATGAAAAACCGTATCTAATGTATGCTGAACTAATTCCTGGCGATCATATAGTTTTTCTAGTTTTATACCACTAGGCAAACTGGCTTTAATTTCAGGTAGTTTTTCATATAATCGTTCTACAACTTTAGATGCATTTTCACCACGGCGCATAAGCACAATACCCATTACTGCATCATTATCATTGTTTTTGCCTAATTGCCCAAGCCTAATACCTGGACCAATATCAACTTTAGCAATATCTTTCACTCGAACCGGTACACCATCTTGAGTACTGGATACAACAACTTGTTCAATATCCTTACAGTTGCGTAACAGCCCGAGCCCTCGAACCACATAAGCTCGGCCATTGTTTTCAATGTAATTACCGCCGGTAGTCCCATTAGAGTTTTGAATAGCCTCAAATACAGTAGTCAACTGTATACCATAAGAAACTAATTTTTTGGCATCAATATTGATTTGGTAATTTTTAGTTGGCCCACCAAAACTTACCACATCAATAACGCCTGGTATTTGCTTAAAGGCACGTTCAAGCTGCCAGTCTTCAATAGCCTTTAAACTCATGGGGTTATAGTATTTAGATTCTAAAGTATAGCGATAAATCTCACCTGTTCCACCCGAATCAGGATCTAGGCCAGGTTTTGCATAATCTGGTATATCAGCCTGACTTACGCGCTCTAATACCTGCTGACGATTTTGTAATTGCGTTGTACCATCTTCAAAAATTATGCTAATGACTGATAGGCCAAGAATAGATATAGATCTTAAAGTTACTTCATGCGGAATTGCATTTAGTTCTTTTTCAAGAGGAATAGTTATTAACCTTTCCACTTCTTCAGCACCTTTACCAGGAGCCAGTGTAATAACGCGCACTGTTGGTGGCGTAAATTCAGGATAAGCCTCGGTATCTAAAATACTATGAGCCCACAGACCACCGCCAAAAATACTTAAAGTTAAAACAATGGTTATTAAAGGTTTTGTATAGAAAAATTCAATTAAATTATTTAGCGTTGCTTGAAACATTTAAAATTGCTTATACGGTCAATAAGATTTACCTTATTATACTACTTTGATAAATAAATTTAAGAATTATCCAACACAAATAAATAGCAAATAACTAAAAAATTATTTACTATTTATTTGTATTATTATATTTTTTTAAATCTTAAATTAAAATTCCAGCTAGTTTAACAGTTATACCAACTACTGGTATTTGTTCTAAAATAACTCCAGCCAGCCATACAAAAGCTTTAAGGAAAATAGAATTAAAAAAATTATTTTTTCGTCGTTTTTTACGCATGTCAAAATCTCCTACAACTATCTGTGTAATAAATTAATGTATTTGATTTTGGCCCAGCAAAACTGCTAGTTAAAAACTCAAGTTTAGTGAAAACCCCGCAGCCGCCGGGCTATCTACTCAATGGTTGAGTGAGTTTTTTAGCTAGTGTATAGCATAATCGCTTTTTATACATTTTAAACTCCTCATTAACTGATTCTATATGTTTTTATAAGTACAATATTTAACTATCCTTATACAACAATATTATCATGCAAAAATTATAATGACCAAATTGCAAACTTCTGTAAAGCCAAATATTACAACTTTTCTCCGGTATTTTAAGCTAAACCTAAACTTAAGATCTTATATTTAACATTCACTTAAACTTAATAATAAATGTTTTAAGCAAGAAAACAGCTGAATTTTTAAATTAATTGAACTTTAAGGCAATAAAGCTATTTTCAATCGATTTTAGATACCAAAGTCGGTTGATCTGAATTTAATGATTTAGCATTGTCTATTGGTGAATTTAAATTACGCTTAAATAATGTCCATAAATCATTCAAAGGGTTTATGGATTTAGAATCATCTAGATGATCGAAAAACGCAGCAATTAAATCTTTTAATTCTTCGATTTTTGACACTCTAGTTAAAATACCTTGTTGTGCTACCGATATTGATCCAGTTTCTTCCGACACGACAATACATATACCATCATACAGTTCAGATAGACCAACAGCTGCTCTGTGTCTGGTACCATAACGATGACTGAGCTTTAAGCTTTCGGTCATAGGCAATAAAACCCCTGCAGAAATAATTTTATTACCTTTAATTATTACCGCACCATCGTGAAGTGGTGAATTTGGATAAAATAAACTTAATAACAGTAATGCTGTTAAATCAGCATTGATTTTAACTCCGGGAGAAAGATAATCAAATCGAGTATTAGCGGCTTCTACAACAATCAACGCCCCAATTCTTGTCCGGGATAATTCTCTTACAGCCTGAATTATTTGTTCATTGGCCAAGGCTAGATTATAACTAGGAGAATTATCCAGTTGATTTATATCCATATTAAAAGTTTTAAGCCTACCCAAATAATTAAGACCTTTTCTAATTTCCGGCTGAAAAATCACCACAATAGCCAAAAGCGTAAAAGGCATTAAATGCTGAATTATAGAAGTTATTAACGTTAATTTAGCTAAATAAGAAATGACAATAAATAAAATTAATAATATTGCCCCTTTTAAAAGCCCCTCAGCCTGTGTGCCTTTAATACGTCGCCATACTAAAAAAATGATATAACTTAAAATGATAATTTGTAAGAAAATTTTAATCAGATTATTTAAATCATTAGACAATAAGATACTTGATAAAATATTCATAAATATACAAGCTAAAAATATTAAATTTAATAGTCTTTACTACTTAATTCAATATACTAGTTTTAATTTAAAATTGCAAATCTTTATTTTAAACCTAACACTAAGCGCTTATTTACTAAAGTGTTGGCAGAAAGCACTACTATCGTTAGCTGAAAAGCAACTTCCTTTAAATCATTAAAGCAGATCGATAAAGCACTACTCTAACCAATTCGGGATATTATCATGACTAATCAAGTCATGATAAGTCTCAGCCTTAATAATAGGTTCAGCCTTACCATCGTTAACTAAAATACAGGCTGGCCTGGGGGTACGGTTATAGTTCGAAGACATAGTATAATTATAAGCACCCGTCCCATATACAACTAAAAGATCGCCCGTCTTAGCTTCTAAATTTATGTCTTTAATGAGAACATCGCCAGATTCACAATATTTACCAACAATAGTAACCGTTTTGTTGGCAGCCTTAATTCGGTTAGCCAGTTCAGCCGTATATTTAGCCTGATACATAGCGGGTCTAGGGTTATCAGCTAAGCCACCATCAACACTGATATATTCAATACCATTATCTAAAACCTTGTTGTGGCCAATTGTATATATAGTTACACCAGCTGTTCCAATAATAGCTCGACCAGGTTCTAAAATAAGTTTTGGCAAAGGCAAAGCCTGTAATTCAAATTGGGTTTTTAATTCTAAAGCTAAGGACTTAGACCATTTGTATAAGGGAATCGGATTATCGTTATTATTATACTTTATACCTACTCCACCACCTAAATTAACTTGATTAGTATTTAAACCATATTGTAATTTTAAAACTTTGGCCAAGTTAGCTATTACTGAAACTGAATCTAAATATGGTTTAAGTTTAGTGGACTGACTACCTAAATGAACATGCAACCCTAAAAAATTTAAATCTGGAATTGCTATCTTATTGGCTAAATTAATAATCTGATTGACACTTAACCCAAATTTACTGGATTTATGCCCTGTTTTAATATACTCATGCGTTTGCGTTTCAATATCTGGAGTTACTCTTAACATAAGATTAGCTTTAATATTTTTAGTTTTTGCCAAATTAATTATTGTTGACAATTCTGATTCATTATCAACAATGAAATTGACGCAACCATAGTCTAAAGCCAAGTTAATTTCCGCAGGGCTTTTATTATTACCATGAAAATAAATTTTAGCTGGTGTAAAATCTGCCCTTTGAGCTGTAAACAACTCACCATAAGAAACAACATCCAGGCCAATATTATAATTTTGTAATATTTTACAAATGGCCGTACACAAAAACGCCTTACCAGCATAAATTAACTGAGAATCAGGGTATTGACTTAAACCAGCTAAACACGATTGAATTGATTGGTGAACGGTTTCTTCGTCAATTATCCATAATGGCGATCCATATTTTCGCACTAAATCTACACAATCCAGCTTGCCTATAGTAAGATGGTTGAGCGAGTTACGAACAGCAGTCACTGGTTGTATTGAAGAATTTGGTGAAACAATTTTTGCACTAGCTTTATTCATGATAATTTATCTATACTAAAGATTTAGGATTAATTATTAAAAAATTGAGTTCTTAATTGGCATATTATAAAAGCATAACATAATGTAATTATCGAATAATCATTTAATGTTTAAAGTAAAGTTTGGGCAAAATTTCAGAATAAAAAATATCATTAAAGCAAAACTTAATATTTGTAATTGGCAAATATTTTATATAATAAGTAGAAAAATGATCCTTTAAAAAAATTCGCAGCAATATGCATAAACCTGGCCATTTTGACTTAGTTACCAATTTAAATATAGCTATACCATACCATAATGACGAAATACGGGTAGTGATTGGTAACGGCGCAAGTAGCAAAATAATCAACTATAGCCAAAATTTCGGAAATAAGTTTTTAATTATTACCCAATCTAAAATTGCTGAATTATGGTTAAATTCTTTACAGACAAGCCTCAGAAAAATTCCCCATTCTGTAATTAAAATCTTAAATTTACCAGATGGTATTATATTAAAAGATCAAAAAAATTTATTAGCTATTTATGACTGTTTGCAAGCAAATGAATTTAGCAAAACTGATACAATTATTGCCTTTGGTGGTGGTGACATTACCGATCTTAGTGGTTTTGCAGCCTCAACCTATTTACGTGGCCTAAAGCTAATTAATATCCCAACTACCTTACTTGGTCAAATAGATGCAAGTATTGGCGGAAAAAATGGTTTAAATTGGCACGGGTGTAAAAATGTCATTGGCACTATTTATCAACCTTGGCTTATCATTATTGACTTAAAATATTTAGCCAGTTTACCCAGTCGCGAATTTAACGCTGGTATGGCTGAAATTGTTAAATACAGCCTTATTGAAGAAACCATAAGCTACGAAACCAATTATCAAATGGGTCCTAAATCATTTTATGAAGTCTTAACTAAATTAAGTTATGAAAATTTCAATAATAATCATCCAAGTCTAAAAGATATTATAATTAACTGTTTGAAAATGAAATTAAATACCGTAGCTAAAGATCCTTACGATCAAAATATACGCCATTGCCTTAATTTAGGACACAGCTTTGGCCACGTATTTGAAGCCTTGTTCAGTCAGGATTTCAATCATGGTGAAGCGGTTAGCCTGGGCATTATTTATGCCTTTAAATTATCCGCTTACTTAAATCAAAACAATGTCGAACACATTAACCAGGTTACTAGTCTATTACAAAATTTTCAACTACCAATTAAACTTAAGGCCAATTTAAGTTTTACTTGGGACAAATTTGCCTGCGTTTTAAAATCCGATAAGAAAAGATCTGCCCATAGCCTAAATTTTGTTTTACCGTTAAACAAATTAGGTTTAGTTAACTATAAATACCCTCTGACACTTTCACAAATAGAAGCGTTTATCAAATCTGTGCCCTAATTAAACAATTGCCCAGTACCAAGATAACAGCAAATCTCTTACCGTAAGACTTTATCAAAACTGAACGATAATTTAATAACTAACAAATTTAGAATTTAACCTTTACCTGCAACGCTAGCTTAAAAGTTAATGATATAATTTACCTTAGTAATTTACCTCTTTCTTAAAATTTATATTATGCAAGTATTGATTGCTGTTGACAATTCTGAATATTCAAAAGAAGCTATAGATAGTGTTCTTAACCGACCGTGGTCGACTAATGCCAAGTTTTTAGTCATTACCGTTATTGAGCCCGTTTATCCAGAATATGTTAGTTTTCATGCTAATTATGGACATTTATCCCAAGAAGTATTTCAAGAAATTTCTAAATCGGCTAATGCCTTAGTTACTGAAACTGTCAACCGCCTTAAACAGTCATTGCCCAATAACGAAGTTAAAAGCTTGGTTTTAGAAGGCTTTGCTAAAGAAGAAATACTACAATCAGCTAAAGAATATAATGCTGATTTAATAATTCTTGGCTCACACGGAAGAAAAGGGATAAACAAATTCCTTTTAGGTTCTGTCTCAGAAGCTGTGGCTTCGCATAGCCCCTGTAGCGTTGAAATAGTCAAAATCAAAAAGCCAATTTAACTAGTTAAAATTTTGCTTCTTGTGGTTCTTCCTTAATATTTTCATCTGGCTTTTGCGTAAAAAATAGTTTATTGGCACCAACATACATTATAGCGCCAAGAGTTATTGCAAAATAGATAAATAACATAACGACAAATTGCGATCCATTTGTTGGGATGTATTCATGATGCATAATTAACTCCTATCAGTTAAATAAATAAAGTTAATTTCATTATACCGAAAAACTATTCATTAGTATATTGCTCTAAAGATTAAATATCAGCTATTTTTAATCAAGCAAAACGCACTTTGCTCTTGACTACTAAAATCAGGTCTTTCTATAGAATTTCAGTAGATTAATTTTTTATAATAAAAGATCTAATTTTTTTAATCATCAGTTAAAAAATAAAATCACAATAACCGCTTTTATATCCAATTATTATCGATTAAAGGTCAAAGAATAATTTTTCCGGTTTTTTTTATCGATAAATAATAAGATTACTTTTATTTTAAAATTGCAATATCAAGGCGATAACCTCTTGAAATTTTCCCGGAAATTTACTTTAATGACAACTATACAGAATATTTATTTGAAAAATGAGGTTCAACTAATGAATACTTTTAAAATCAATTTATCTTTGGATAATAAACAGTTAGCTATTCTAATGGCTTTAAGTCTGATTATTAACCAAGGTATGATAAATCAGGCTTTAGCTAGCTCACATTCAGTACTTGATCCTTACGCTGATATACAAGCACCCGGTGTAACCGTTGAAGCCAAAAGCAAACCTAATAAAGGGAGCAAATTTGCCCTACCAAAACTAAGTCATACCAATAAGAAAGCCGAAGCTGAAAAGAAAATTAAATCCAGTCAAATAGTTCGCTTAATTCCAGTAAAGAAGCAAACTACCTCAAAAATGGATTTTACCCAAGCACCAGATAGCCCAAAAGTAGCCAAAACTAAAGTTAAACCTATTAAAGCTATTAAAAATATTAATACTCAAGTTAGCCACAATAATGCAAATAATACCTTAACCGATCCAGCTACGACCACAACTCAAATGACTAAGCTTAGCAATAATTCGCCAAAACTTAGTGATAGTCTTAAACAGATCAAAGATGGTTATGTAAATACTCTAAAAGCGGCTAGTTCAAGTATACTTGGCGGAGCAAAATCAATATCAAGTGCAAAACCAATTAAAGACATGCCGGATAAACTTGGCAATGGAAGTAAAGCAGTAGTCCAAAAACTTAGTGATGGTACTAAATCTGTAGCCCAAAAACTTGGTGATGGTACTAAAACAGTAGCCGAAAGAGTTGAAGCTGGTGTCAAATCGTCATCATCAACCCTTGGCAACACCGTAAAAGTCATGGGGGATAAATTAGACTCAACTTCTAAACTACTTAAAGCCTCAACGAAAAATATTGGCGAAAAAATAGGCCAAGGAACAGAATCAATTAAAAATTCAACCAAAAATGTCCTGGCTAAAATGGCTAGTTTAACTCCAAAAGCCAAATCCACAAACGCACCACAAATTGCGAACAACGCCAAGTCGCTCCCTTTACCACGGATTAAAACAGAAGGTTTTGACAGTCCGACTATGCCTACAGCTCAAGGTAGTGACAATTTAGCAATTCACCAAAGTATTAATACAGCTCAGCCTAATAACAAAAAGCCAATGTGGTCTAAATTAACGGCCAAATTTAATAAACCAGCTTCACCCAAAGTTCAAACAGCTAGCAATGGGCAACTTGAAACCCAATAAAGTATATTAGCTCACCACTAATTAGAATTGGCTAAACTCAAACTGCTTAGAAGTTAAGGTTTCATCTATAGAATTGACAGTTTATCAAAGTCCACTAAAACCATACCGTTTAATATACTACACCAAATTATTCGGCGATAAATTGGGTGTAGTCATGAGCAGACATCAAGTTATCTAATTCTTTGGCATTGGTTAATTTAATTTTTACCAGCCAACCATCACCATAACAATCATTGTTAACAAGTTCGGGAGAACTATCTAATTTAGGATTAACTTCAACAATTTCACCTGAAACAGGCATAAACAAGTCTGATACTGATTTTACTGATTCAATGACACCAAATTTTTTCTCTATTGCAAGGCTAGCACCAATTTTAGGCAACTCAACAAAAGTCACATCACCTAATTGATCCTGAGCAAAATCAGTTATACCAATCGTAACGGTATCATTCTCAACACTGCTTACATATTCATGCGTTTTTACATATTGAAATTTATCAGGGTGATTTAACATCTATTTTTTTTGACTCCTTTTATAAAATGGGCGTTTAACTACTTGAGCTAATTCTGAAGATCCCCTTATCATTATTTGCAATTGGGTATCTGGATTAGAAAATTCGGGCTTTACATAAGCCATTGCCACTGGATAACCTAAACTAAGCGCCATAGTACCACTAGTTACTATGCCAACATTTTGACCATCATTATTTACGACTGCATAGCCCTGTCTAGGAATAATTCGATTAAACGTCTTAAGACAAATAAGTTTTTGGGTCAAACCGGATTCTTGCTGTTTAACTAATCGGTCACGACCAATAAAATTGCCTTTATCGAATTTCACACACCAGCCAAGACTGGCTTCCAAAGGCGTTGTCGCTTCAGTCAATTCATGTCCGTAAAGTGGTAAAGCTGCTTCAATCCTAAGCGTATCACGCGCGCCTAGACCACAAGGTTTAAGATTATATTTTTGGCCATAGTCTAACAAAATCTGCCATAAATCAATAACCTTAGAACTTTCAACAAAAATTTCGAAACCATCTTCTCCAGTATAGCCTGATCGAGCAGCAAAAATACTGATACCTTTAATATTTAGATTGATAATACCAAAAGATTTCAAATTAGTTAAATCCTGATTATTGGTCAAATCAAGTAATAACTGTTCAGCCTTTGGTCCTTGAACGGCCAATAAAGATCGCTCATTAGTTTTATTGACAATTTGCAGATTATCCGTAAGCTGTAGTTGTAACCAAGCCCAGTTTTTTTCAATATTTGAAGCATTAACGACTAAAAGGTAGCCAAAATCACGTTTATATATTATAAGATCATCAATAATCCCAGCATTGTTATTTAAGAGCTGCGTATATAAACCGGTATCATTATGAATAAGCTTGCTTAAATCAGACGGAATTAAATTTTGCAAATAAGCAAAACTGCCTGTTCCAGATACTTCAAACTGACCCATATGAGACACATCAAATATTCCTACATTTTCTCTAACGCTTAAATGTTCACTAGTAATATTCTTATATTGAATCGGCATATCAAACCCAGCAAAATTAACCATTTTAGCATTTAGATTACGATGATCTTGATTTAACATAGTTGTTTTTAGTGTCGTAGTATTCATTTTAGTTTGTTTTGTTTAGTGAATTTAATGAGGAATAAATTTAAGCTAATTAATTATTGGGAACAGAATTTATGATATTGACAATTACTTGAATTTCCAAACATTTTGTCATTTTCAATTTTAAACATCCGGAAACAAAAAATTTAATTTAAAATAATATTGCGCAAGTTTTTAAATATTAACTTAAAAATTCTAATTTGTGATTAAATTTAGTAATAAGTTAAAATTTACAGCTTAAAATTTATAAAAAAATCCTAACAACTTATGGCTGATATCGAAAAAAAATTATTTTCACAAGCGCTTGATGATGATTTAACTGCCTGGAAATGCATGCAGAACAAACGTGACAATTTAATGTTTGATAATGCCAATGAGATTATTAAATCAATTTTTAGTATAACCAGTCAAAATATTATCAATTATCAGCCTGTTGACTTTTTACCTGATGAAACCGATAAAAGTTTATTTTTAGGAACTCATGTCAACGTCTTTAATTATAATTATTTTGAAAAACAGTTTAACAACTTATTTAAACGCATTAAACTCTTAAACTGTCCAATCAATCTAGCTCTCGTGATGATTGACAATTTGGAAGAAATTGCCCAGACGTACGAAATGCCAGTATGTGTAAGCTTAATAAGTGCCGTCAGTGAATTATTGCAAAAAAAATTAACCGAGCCGCAATTTGCCAGCCTTTGTGTATTTGGTTATTTTGCTGTAGTTTTGCCTGAACAGACTTTAGCTGAATCCGTCTTAGAATTCGAAAAATTTCGTAATGAAATTTCCGATCACACTTTTAGCATAAACAATAAGAATTACACCATTACAACTAGTGTTGGGATTGCCAATTACCCAAACCATGCTAAGTCTCAAGACGAGCTAAAGTTAGCCAGTATTCAGGCGTTGCAACATGCAATTAATAAGGGTGGCGATAGACTTACGGTTTATTAACTAACTACCAGATGCTTGAGCCGAATTAGTAAGATGCGATATTTGACTAGTAACAGCCGAAAATGCACCTGTTACAGCTGGCCCCAGTCTTCCGGGGGCAAAGTGCAAAGTAAAAGCAATAATTATTGCAATAAAAGCCAATACCGAGCCATATTCAGTAAGTCCTTGTCCACTCGATGTTCTTTTTAAAAAGAACATCCAATTTTTTAGATGTTTTTTTCTCATTAATAATATACCTAACGTTTTAAATAGGCTAATAAAAATAGTAAGTTTAACTAGGCTGCCAATTGAAAATAGCTTAACAAATTCTGACTTTAAAAAATTTATTTATATATTTATTATACACCTTTGGCAACCATTCTTGTGTAAATCAAGTAATATTTTCGCAAAAAAAATTAACTTTTAATTAAACTTATAACGATTCATGATTAATATTACAAACAAAAAATTGGGTATATCTATATGTATATAATAAATTTATATTAACCAGAAGTCGTTTTATCAAAATACAAAAATTATTAATTATCAATCTACATAAATATTAACTCTAAGGATTATATGAAAATATTAAATATACCACTTGTTATGTTATTATTTTTTTTGCTAGCACCGCTACTAAATGCCGATGAGTTAAGTGTTTCGCCGATGGCGCTGAAATATTATAATGAGGCAATGACGGACTATAAAAACCATCAGTATACTTCGGCTCTTTTACATTTCCGTCTAGTTATTGAAATGTTTCCAGATTATACTAAAGCTCATTATTATCTTGGCAATTGTTATTCTAATTTAAATCGTGTCAAAGATGCCATAAGAGAATATCGTATTACTTACAAGTTAAGTGACGGAAAAGGTCCAATGGGAATTTATTCTCGTATGGCTTTGTTAGACTTTGGCAAAAGCGCTGAAGTTGTTGGTGGAAATCAAAAACTATTAAGGAGTTCTCTTACTTATTCATCTGGCGAAGGTGTCACTAATCATTATGACCCGTATTTAGTTCCTGACCATGTATCAAGATTAAAGGCCATGAAAGCAATTGGTCAAGAAGCTAATTCACAAATGGAGATAAATAAACAAAATATGGAATATGCAGCTCTTGCTGCTGATCAAACAGCCAGATGGGCTAATCAAGGTATTTTAACCCAGGCAGCTATGACTCAGGTAGCTTCTTACGGTAGTGGTGCCTTCGGGACAAATGTTGGCATGGGAGGCTATTTAGGTGGCATGGGTGGCTATTATGGCGGTGGTGGCTATACGGGAATGGGTGGCATGGGCTACGGCGGTGGTGGTGGTGGTGGTGGTTATGGTAATTCATCAGCTCAATTAGGTATATTTAGCCAATTGCAAATGATGCAAAATTATGACAATGCTGCTAGTCAGATTAGAAGCCAACGCCGCGCCTACGATGCTAGGAATCAAGCAATTAAAGAAGATGTAAATGGATTAAGAACCCAGTTTAAACGAGGACCACTTTATGATGGAGTTCAGTTATCACCAGCCGGCACCGATCTTTATACCCAATATTTTGGCAGCAAAGCTACACCTCGTAAATTATCAGCCGATTCCGGTGATGATGAAGAGGATTATTAATTTATTAAGTTTATCTTAACAAGCTTGTTTTTAATTTGACGTTAAGCTATTTATTTGAATATTATAAATTTATCTTGAGCAATGACATTATGCATTAAGTTTTGTCCTACAATATCGATTATAAGGGAATCCTATTGACTCGAAATGGCCACGTAGACCTATGCCTCATTTAGCCTTTGTGAAAGCAAAACGACAATGAATTAGGAAACGGTAAACCATTAAGGCTGTTCCCCACCTGGCTAGACCGGGTCAAAACTCGCTAAATATCCTTGCTCAAGAGAATCTTATGATACTTAAAACCGCCAATTTAGAAACAACTTTAAGGCTCGGGGAAACAATTGGTGCTAATATTCATAACAATATGGCTTTATTTTTAGCTGGTCCCCTTGGTGCTGGTAAAACTACATTTGTAAAAGGTTTAGCCAAAGGCTTAGAAATTCAAGAGAAAATTATCAGCCCAACTTTTACGATGGTTTACGAGTACTATTCTGGGAAATTACCACTTTGCCATTTTGATTTTTACAGTGTTTTACCAGATTCAAAAGCTGACAAAATCCAATGGTTAATTCATGAAGTCATTCAAAAACCTGAAGTTGTTATTGCCGTAGAATGGTTTAAACAATTGGCCAATATAAATGATGACTTTTTAAGTAAAAAACTTAGCGAAAATTTTACCAATTCGCTAACTCTAAACTTTGCCTATTATGATAGTCCTACGACTAGTTCAACCAATCATCAAGAATTTAGTGAAAATTCCCCAAGAATTATTGAAATTAGTGCTTTAGGCCATAAAGCCAAGCTTATCACTGAACTTTGCCAAAAAGAATTTAAACAATTAGAATTTAAGCAATTTATTAATTAGAAGGTTTAAACAAAATTTCTTAATCTTCTAATTAATTGATAAATTGTAAATTAATAAAAATTAATTTAGTTATGTTGTTAAATCTATGCTACACATTAATGTATAAATGCACTAATAAAATAAAAAAGTATTAATTTTTTTTAATTTTTTTTCAATCCTATATTATATAAGGGTAACCCTAGGAAGTTAAATATGTCTAAATCTTTAGTTATTGTAGAATCTCCTGCCAAAGCCAAAACTATTAGTAAAATACTCGGTAAAAGCTATCAAGTTAAAGCTAGTATCGGTCATGTCCGTGACTTACCCAAAAGTAAATTAGGTGTGAACGTTCGTAAGAATTTTGAACCTCAATATGAAATTTTACATGATAAAGAATCAATAGTAGACGATTTAAAAGCTGCCGCAAATTTAGCCGACCACGTTTATCTAGCTCCCGATCCGGATCGTGAAGGTGAAGCTATTGCCTGGCATTTATCTGAAGTATTAAGCTTACCAACAAAAAAAATGCATCGGGTTGAATTTAATGAAATTACAAAGGAAGCAGTTCTGGCGGCAATGAAAAACCCCCGTCTAATTGACAAACGCCTCGTGGATGCCCAACAGGCTAGAAGAGTCTTAGACCGTCTGGTAGGCTATAAAATCAGCCCGTTGCTTTGGCGCAAAGTCAATGGGCGATCAGCCGGCCGGGTTCAATCTGTGGCCGTTAGATTAATCTGTGAACGTGAAGAACAAATCGAAGCATTTACACCATTAGAATTTTGGCAAATTAAGGCTCAACTATTAAAACAAAAAAGCAAAAAGAGTTTTCTTGTTAATTTACATAAATATGAAAATAAAAAAATTATTTTAGGTTCAGAAAAAGCTACTTCTTCATCTTTATTGTTAAGTAATAAAGAACAAGTTGATGAAATCTTAGTCAATATTAAAGAT
>DAHXLC010000270.1 GCA_027371815.1 Candidatus Melainabacteria bacterium
TTTCAATACGCAGGCTACTACTACCATGCCCCCAGTGGCCTTAACTTAACCATGTACCGAGCTTATAACCCAAACTTAGCCCGCTTTCTTACGCGCGATCCTATTGGTGAAGCTGGTGGCGTTAATCTTTATGCCTATGTGATGAATGATCCTGTGGCGGGCAGAGATCCATTGGGGTTGGATATTTGGTGTAGCTCATTTGCTAATACAGAATTTAATCATTTTGTAAATCAGAATAATTTAAATGTAATTAATGGAACAGGTATAGTTCAATATGTTGCCCCGTGAAAAATTTTATAAAACTATTTTATTAGATAATAGATATATAAATAGAATTGTTGTATCTGCATTTTTATTTGTAATTTATTTATTTTTTTTTCCAAATAGCTATTTTTCACCTTATTTTGACCATGGGGAACTTAAATACGGTTATTTACCTAATTTACATATAACAATTAACTTAATTAGTAATTTTATACAAAATCTTTTTTCTATAGTTATTTTAAATAATATAACAATGTTAATTTTAACAGAAAGTAATATTATTAAACCGGCAAAAATAAATTTTGATAATACATATTTATTATTCAAAATAAGTTAAATACTTCAGTTATGAGTTTTAATTCTTCATTAAATTCGTTGTGTAAAAATTCACGTTAGGAAAACTGTTATAATCACTTAATTCAAATTTACAATAATAAAATAACTATTGAACCCATTCCTTAATATTTTAAATCTACACTACTTATATTTTCCAGTTAGAGATGGCGATGAAGGTTCCCCCTAAATAGTCGACACCACGGAATTTCACGGAATTGAAAATTGTGTTATAATTACATAGGGGTTGATAAAATGATTAAAAATCAATAATTTATCAAAGAAATAAATAATAACTCTTTAAAATTTAATAAATCATCATGCAATCCTAACATTAACAAATTTAATGGCTAATTAGTCCAATTATATAATATAATTTGACTATATTTTCTATATATCCAACTTATGCATATCAATAAAACAATCTGGTTAATACTTTTTTTAATTCTGTTTATGAATCAAAATCTAGGACAAGGCAAAAACAATAATATGAATACAATGAATAATTTAAACAAACAAAAATTCTTACCCAATTCAAGTAAAATCTGGGCTGAAAATTTAGGTACTGATGTAATTATCTATGATGTTGGTGGCTCAACCAATACAATTGCCTATCAATTAATTATTAATCGTAATGGTGATGTATTATATCATTATCAACCTAAGTTTGATAATGATATTAAAACCATGAGTTTCAAGGCCGATAACTCGCAAATTAATGATTTGTTTTCGATACTAGAAACGCTATGGCCATTTCCTAGTTCTAAAAACGAGCATATGGTTAAAAGTGTTTCTTTTGGTCATTATGCATATATCACTTATAATGGTATTCACAGCAGTGACCTGGATACATACAGTAATAATGCTCCTATCACCAATTTTATTAATAAGCTTAATTGCTTAATTCCTCAAAAAAACTAATTACCTTTTAATTAAATTTTTAAGCTAATGACTAATTATTCTGACTTAAAATCCCTTATTACGATACTGAATCAGGATCCGCTTAAGTATCTCGAAATAAACCGTCCCCAATATTACCAAAAATACATTGGGCAAGTAGACCAATATGGTTATAATATAAAAACTTTTGCTCGATATGAACCAATTTTTCAATTCTTTTTTGAAAAATATTTTAAGGTCAATATAACTGGTATTGAAAATATCCCATCATCTGGTCCAGTCATCCTAGTTGGTAATCACTCCGGAATGTTACCAGTTGATGCCGGAATGACCACTATGGCTCTGTGTAAATTACATCCAAACCCAAGACGTATTCGTTATTTAATCACCGATTGGTTTTTTCAGATTACGGGCGTATCTAGGTGGGTTAAAGAAGTTGGTCAGGTTCGAGCCAGTTTAACCAATGCCTATAAATTAATTGATGATAATGAAATAATTGGCATTTATCCAGAAGGAATTCGTGGTGTCGGGAAACCCTTAAAGCAAAAATACCGTTTAATTGATTTTCATCCTGGTTTTGTTAAACTGGCAATTCCTAAAAATGTACCAATTGTACCAATATCTACATTAGGTGGCGACGAGATTTTTATGATATTTAAAAATGTTAAAATGATTTCTCGATTATTAAAGATGCCTTTTTTCCCACTTACATTGGCTTTTCCTTGGTTGCCATTCCCCGCAATGTTTGTACCTTTACCTGTAAAATGGCAAATTAAAATTCATGAGCCCATATATTTAAATTTAAATCCTGATCAAGTTAATAATCCCAAAATTATATTTGAAAAATCTCATGAAATTCAATATTTAATTCAAAAAGAATTAAATGAAATGTATAAAAATCGGCAAACATTTTTTTCATTTGAAAAATAATTTTAATCATTGCTGGTAATTGTTAACAGTTAAAGCTAAGCAAAGAAATCAGTTAATCATAAACGATACATTTTATCAATATATATAATCATTTAGACGTTTGACTTTTTAAAAACGTATTAAAAGAATCTTTTAAATCGATACCATATAAAACATCTAATGGCTGAAAATCAGCCATTTTATATTCAGGAATTATTAATTTTTCACCAATTGACTTAGGGTCAGAATTAACTAAAATGAAATCATACAATGAATTTATTTTAGCGGGACTTATGAGATTTTTAACTACATGCATATTAATATTTAATTCTACATTTCCCGACAAAGAAGTTCGGGTCAGATCTTCAACTAAACGGTCATTACTAATATCTAAAATTTTACGATTGCTTATATAATAAATTTTGGGTATTTGCATACCAAAAATTTCTAAATAATGATACTGAACATTTCTTAAATTCGGGCAGTCCCAAATATTACCTTCATTATCAATTTGAAATCCGCGCATAAAAGTATAAGAGTTTTGTAAACCTAATAAAGCATTAGCTTGAGTAATTGAATTTTGTTTAGTGGTTAATAAATTGTTCTGCATAGCCATACTTGCATTATCTTGCAGGCCACCTTGAACAGTTTCCGTTCGTGTCTGCCATATACCAGCAAAAGCTTTAGGTATTTTAACCCAAGTTAAAGGTAAAATATATTTATTCACTAATTCAGTATTTAGTTGAGCCTTAAGCAGAAATTTTTTACGGTCAAATTGATTTTGTTCTGGTGCTTCTTTAAATAAAGTTAAATTATTAAGATTATTTTGAACAGCTTGCTTATTTACTTCACCAGATAAAGGTAATATTTGTTTGGCGTTTTGTTCTTGAATACTTAGATTAGGTTCATCATTGGCTAAAACTGTTAAGCTATTTAATAAAACCAAACAATTGAAAGAAATCAGTATTGTTAAGCTTTTAATATTAAATTTTGGCATCACTTTATAATTTTTAATTAACATGACAAATAAAATTTGATTACTATGTTCCCT
>DAHXLC010000271.1 GCA_027371815.1 Candidatus Melainabacteria bacterium
CATTGAAATATTTTATAATAGACAAAGATTGCATTCTGCATTAAAATATTTGTCACCTATTAATTACGAAGTACAATTTTCTCAAGTTGCGTAATTGATTTAGACACTACGGTGGTGTCTACTAAAAAGGGGGAACCCCACTAATAAACTTAGTGATTTAAGTGCAAATTTATATATTTGTGGTGAAATAAATGAAGCCTTAAAAATCGGTAAACGTGCTTTAGCATTTAGGTCGCTAGCACCACTAAAAAATCAACTCGAAGAAACTACTTATGCAATGAATATTAATAATCTAGCCAATATTTGCGTTCAGGTTGGTGATTTTGAACAGGCTATTAAATATTACGATGAATCCCTAGAAATTAAAAATAAAATTTTTGGTGAATTCAGTAATGAATCAGTTTTAGCATACAATAATCTTGGTTGGTGCTATTTAAAAAGTAATTCTTATGAAAAAGCAATACAAAACCTGATAATTGCTTTAAGTATAGCAACTAAAACAAATAGCATTAAACAATGCACAACGTATAAGTATGTATTAAATAACCTTGGTTTAACTTACTTAAAATTAAATGACCTAGTCAAAGCCGAGGAATATTTATTCGGTGCGTTAAAAATATTCAAGAATCTAAACTGCGTCGATATTCATGAATGTTACTTAAATGTTGCATTATTTTATGCTTCAACTGAAAATTTTAAAGTAGCTGAGAAATATTTTAATGATGCCTTAAAATTAAAGGAAAAATTATTTGGTAGTGAAAATTTTAATTTGGAAGAAATATTAATAGAATATGCTTTGTTTTTAAAAAACAAGGAAGAATAATTGAAGCCAGTAGTATAGAAACAAGGCTTTCAAAGATAAAAAATTCAAGCAGTTTTTGACAAGCAAAAATATAGCATAAAATAAATTAATATCAATATCAAAAAATTTTAAATACATAGGTTTTTAAATATTTTTTCAATTATTAATTATTCTGGTAAAGTTAACAATCTAAAATTAAAGGGTTTAAATTTTTATCAAAATAATAAATTAAAATATTTAATATCAACAACACTGAAAATACTGTAATACCACAAACACCTACAATTAAATCGTTGCCAGCTACATGAAACATATATATTAATGGTGGTGTGGCGTTGTAAGCTGAGTGAACAATCGAACTGGCTAAAACAGATTTAGCTTTTAAACGTAAATAACTAAAAATATTACTTAGTCCATGCTGAAAAATACTGTTAGATAAATTAGTAATTTCCGCCTTTGAATTAAAAATCAAGTTCAGAAATTTTGAGTAATGCTAGCAGTGAGCTTTTTTGCCAGATATCAAGCAGCGCATTTTGCACTCTCATTGATTTTCCTTGTCCATTTTTTACAATTCCAAGCAAGAACCGCTAGGTTAACGTTAATTTTATCGCCATCCAACCCTTTATAGCGTGATCTATCCATTCGATGATCTGTTTTTAAATGACCAATTACTGGTTCGATTTTGTTTCTTGGTTTTTGCAATTTACTGAAAAATGGCTTATCGAGACTTGTCTAATTAATTGTGTCTAATATAACGAATGTATATAGTTTTTAAATTTGATACAATAAAAACTAGCAAACTAAAATTATCAATTTAGAATATTTTCTTGCCAAATAATAAAAATTTATTTTTTCGGTTTAGAAATATCTGTTAATGCATTACTATCTAAATCACTTAAAACTGGTAATCTGCCATATTGAGTAGCAAATAATTGCCTTACTTCATATAAATTGGCTTTTAAAAGAGGAATTCCCTTTTTCCAAATTCTATTACTAAGACTAAGAATGCTAATGTAAATATTTACTTTTAAACAATCTTGTGATTGAAAAAAAACACCATTTTTTTGTCTTGATGACTCGAGAATGGAATTAAAAGATTCAACAATATTGGTTGTGTAAAAATATTTTCGGGCAGCTTTAGGTAATTTAATAAAAGCAAAATAATTATCAGTATCCTCTAATAAGGCCTTAACGTAATGAGGGTACTTTTCTTTATAGCTAGAACAAAGATTAGTAAAGGCAGTAGTAGCCTCTTTAAAGGTTTTACAAAAATAGAATAAGTTTCCTAGAACATTCAAAAAAAAATTATTATTTTAAAAATGCCTCTAATTTTTCTTTGTATTGACTTGCATTTAAATACCCATAAATTTTACCAATCAATTTGCCTTGACTATTGAAAACCAAGATTGTTGGAGTGTCGCTTGCACCATATTCATGAGCAAATTTTTGACCGAAACTATTATCATCAGCGTTAACTTTTACACATTTAAATTTATTTTTTATAAATTTAATAAAACCAGGATTGTTATAGACAAACTTGTCTAATTTCTTGCACTGCAATCATGTAGGCGCATAAACATCAACTAAAAGATGTTTATGCTGATGTTTAGCCTCTTTTAAGCTCTCATTAAAATACTTACTCCAGGTAATACTGTTAGATTTAGCAAAAACAGAGTTGTTACTTAAAAGTAAGTTAAACAAGGAAAAACAAAAAGTTGAAATTATTACTTTTTTCATTTTTCAATCACCATGTAAAATAAATGAGATAGCTTAAAAATTGAAATCAGTGTGTTGAGTATAGCACAGTCAACATGAATGAGTCAATGGAAATAATAGATAGCCAGCGATTTCGTAACTTATAAAGTGATAAAACTTTATCTGAGTTAGCCAGTAAACGTGAAGTTGCACACAAGTGTTATTCAACCTTGGAAAAAAGAGCTATTAGAAAGTGTCAGTTTAGTTTTTGAAACTTTCGGTTCAGAGACTTGTCTAATTAATTGTGTCTAATATAACGAATGAATATAGTTTTTAAATTTGATACAATTTCCTTTATCTGTTTGATTATTTTTAAGTACAGCATTACGTTCAGCCATCATTATCATATTTAAGCCGGACTGAAGCAGTTGGGTTGATGTGATAGAACCTGATGAATTTTGAAATTCGGTTATAAATTTATTTATAACCGAATTGTAATCAAATATTGTTATAAAGGTAATTGTCTGATTTCTGATTTTTATATTTTAAAGCTTAGGTTAAAAGTGATGTTGTTAGGGTTTTGAGGTGACTTTAGCTTTGTAATTTACGAATGCTAAAGCTAGTGAATATTCAGTAAATTCTTTATTGCCATGATCAATGACCCATTGTAATTCTGATTTCGCCATTGGCAATTGCCCTTTTAAGAGGTAATTTAAGCCTAAATAACAGTGGGCTTCAGTTAATTCATCATTGCTTTTAGCAATTTTAAGCAGTTGGCTGTCAGTTATTTCGTTTTTAAGATATTGAATAACGGGCATAGGCCATTTTGATTTATTTCCGGTTAAATTCGTTAGCAATTGTTTAGCTTTGGTTTCATTATTAACAGCTGGATTGCTATAAGCTAAATAGCCTAGAATAGTTGAATAAACTCTTGTTTTGTCAGTAGATTTAGCCCCATGGGCAAAAAGGCTTGCGGCATCTTTAAAATCTTCGGTAAGATAATAACAGATTCCATCTAAATAGTACAAATTATTATTGCTTGGATCAATTTCGATAGCTTTATTATAGTCCATAATTGCCTTGCGATATTTTTTTAAAGCGATCCAGATAAGACCGCGATGCGTATAGGCCTCAATATTCTTGGGATCTAATTCAATAGCTTTATTGGTATTTTCTAAAGCTGATTGATATTTATTTTGTTTAAAATCAATTTGGCCTAATAATATATAAACATTGCTTGAATTGGGATTAAGATCTAAAGCTCTGTTGCAGTCGGTCACTGCTTCATCGTATTTATGCATGAGTAAATAGGTCTGACTGCGCATTAAATAAGCAGATTCGGTATCGGGTTTTATGCGTATGGCTTCGTTAAGATCATTGATGGCGTTAAAATAATTCTTATGCTTGGCGTATAATTTGGCTCGATTGATGTAGGCTCCAGGAGTATTAGGGGCTAATCTTAAGGCTTGATTAAAATCACTTAGGGCATTATTGAAATTATCAAGTTCATCATAGGCTATACCACGATAAAGATACGAATAGATTACTTTTTCATTGCTAGCAATACTACGGTTAAAATCATATATTGCCAGTTGATATTTTTTTAGCCCCATATATGCTAATCCCCGAGCAAAAAGAGCTTCAGCATTGGCTGGGTAAAATTTAAGCACATGATTATAATCTTCTAGGGCATTGTTATAATCTTTATCTCTCATCAATTGATTGCCATGTTTAATTAAATCTTCGGCTTCAAATTCGCTTAACTGAGCTAAAGCAGAATTATTTAAGATGTTTGAGAAATTTAAAAATATAATTAGTAAAAATAATAATTTAAATTTTAGGCGTATGTGGTGGTAATAATTATGATTAAGCATTTTAACTATCGGGATTTTGACATTACTTTCAAATTTATCAAACAGTATTTTTCAGCATGGACTAATTAGTAAAAATAATAATTTAAATTTTCTTTAAGACACCCAGTCCGGGCAGATTTTTGTAACTAGGATGTGAATTAATAAATTCAACACCATTATAAGGATCGTTGGCTAAGAGTAAAGCTCCATCAAGATCAAGGTAATCAACGAGCGATGCTAGTTGAGCTGCTGCTGTTACGCCAATGGATGATTCGATCATACAGCCAATCATAATTTCAAGATTAAAAGCTCTGGCGGTGTGAATTACCTTTAAAGCTTCAAGAATGCCACCAGTTTTTGCTAGCTTAACGACAACGCCATCGAGTACGTGGCCTAATTTGACAACATCAGAAGCGCGACAAATGCTTTCATCGGCAAAAATTGGTAATGGTGAATGTTCATGAACAGTCTTAAAGTTTTCATAACTGGAATTTTTTGGTAAAGGCTGTTCAATAAATTGAACATTGTGTTCACTTAAAAAATTGGCCATGTAAATAGCTTCTTTAACGGTCCAACCACCATTAGCATCAACTCTTAGGGGCAATTCCTTGGTTACACTGCGCACGCGTTTAATAATATCTTTGTCATAACTGGTGCCTTGTTTGACTTTTAATATTTTATAGCCAGCTTTTATAGCAGCATGAGTTTTACGCTCAATAACCTCAAGTGTATCAAGTCCTATGGTAAAATCAGTTATGGGGCAGGTTCGATCACTTAAACCTAAAATACTGCGCGTAGGCTTATTTAAAATTTTGCCACAAATATCATGTAAGGCCATTTCGATGCCAGCTTTAACTGAATTATGATTACTGATGATATTGTCCATTTTATCCATTATTTTAGATATCGCTAATGGATTATCTCCTAAAATCTGAAGGGATTTAAAATGTTCTAAAACGGCAAGAGCTGTATAGAAATCTTCACCATGGTAATTAACTGGAGCAATTTCGCCAAGACCATAATAATCTTCATGGGTTAATTTTACTAAAACATTTTTAGTTTCAGAACTAGTACCATAAGAAATACCAAAAGGATCAGCTGTCTCTAAATTTAATAATTCAAAGTCTAATTTTATATTTTGCATTTCACTCCTTGATTTTGCTTAAAATATTATCAAATAATTTTTTGACACCATATCTAACTGGATCGGTTGTAGGCAGGTTGGTTTCTTGTTCTATTGAGTTAATTAAATTTTGCGCATCATTATTAGTTAAATCTTTGGTATTGATTGCTATGCCAAGAACTTTAGTTGAGCCTAAATGGGTCATTAATAATTCATAAGTTTTAATGATAACATTAATATCAGGCAGTAAAATATTTCCTTCTTCAATAGTTTGTTGATTGGCATTATGACATAAAATAAAACCATCAGCACAACTGCCATGCATTAAGGCTAGCGTAACTCCGGAAAAGCCGGGATGAAAGATTGAGCCTTGCCCTTCAATAAATAAAAAATCTTTTACTGCTTGATTCTCGAGGATTAAGCTTTCGATTGCGCCAGCCATAAAATCGCCAATTACCCGATCGATGCCAACGCCTTGCCCACCAGCTATTAAAATGCCAGTTTGACCAGTCGCTAAGAAGCGTGCGTCGTAATTTTGTAATTTGGCATAATTAGTTAATTCAATGGCTGTGGTCATTTTTCCTGATGAACAGTCACTGCCTATGGTTAATATTTTCTTGGCTTTTATTAATCTTGCTTTACCACTTGCTATAGATAAATTTGTTGGGGGGCTGCGTAAGTCGATTAATTTGGTGTTGTTTTTATTGGCCAGGGCTATAAATTCACTGTCTTCACTTAAAAAATCATGTAAGCCATTGATTATATTTAATTTATAATTACAAGCTTGAAGAAGATCGTTACGCCAGTGTTTAGGTAATTTACCGCCACTAAGTGAAATCCCTAATACAAGAGCTTCTGGATGATAGGCTAATGCATCTTTAATACTGGCTACAATCGGCGCTGGATGGTTGATGCCAGTAAGATTTTTGATGCTTAAATTGGCCTTGCTGCTATCAATTATGCAAGTGACTTGACTGGGGGTATAGCGTAAGACGCCAAGAGCTGTTTTAGAATGCTCCTGAGCAAATTCGCCTTGGGCATATATGGCAAATTTAGTTTTAAAGTCAAAAGCAAATCTGTTTGTGGGGTTAAAGGCATTGTCCATAATTTATTACCTGAACTTATTGAATTAATTGCTTGTATTTTATTATTTTACAATAATTGAAAAATCAATTTAAGTAAGTCTAAATTATTTAGGCTGATAAATCGAAAAATTATTAGCTTTACCCTCACAGGTAAGTGTTAATTTATTTTAATAGAATTTTCAGGTTTTAAATTTCTTTAAACAGTCAAATTTGCTTTATTCACAGTGTAAATTAAATTTTCTTATTTTTACTTATGTTAGTAATGCAAGTAGATTTAATTTATTATTGTATAATTAACGTAATGGTTAATATTACCAATTATAGTTTTACATTCTCTAGATTTAATTGGTTAATATTAATTAAACTAAAATACCCTTTGGAGATTTGTTGTTTATGACTACTGAAAACGTTGATTCATCAGAAAACAATTCGACTGATGCTAACGAAAATGACCAAAAGCAATCTTTGCCTAATGTTCCACCGCCTAAAGTTGATGATTTAGGGTTGTCACGTAAAGATCAGGCAAAAGCTTTTTATCGTAGTCTTTACGCTGGAGAAGCCCCCAATATTAATGATCTGATGCCGAGTGCGACTGAGGCCAGTAGCAGTAAAGCTTGTGCCAGCTGTGAGCATCTGCAGGGCGAGGTTGGTGATTTAGAAAAGAAATTAGCTGATTCTCAAGGTCTTTACAAAAGAATGGCGGCGGATTTTGAAAACTACCGCAAACGTATTGACCGTGAACGTGATGAATATAGGGTTCTGGGGGTGCAACGAGCTATTGAAAGCATTTTGGCGGCTATGGATGATTTTGATCGAGCTAAACTTACCATAAATCCCAATATGGACATTAGCAAAATAATTGATAATATTAATGTAGTGCATAATTCTTTTATTCGCTGTTTTGAAGCCTTGGGTGTTAAACCCCTTGATGCTGTCGGACAGATCTTTGATCCCCGATTACATGAACCAGTTCAGGAAATTCCCACTAATGATCATCCAGATAATTCTGTAATTCACGAGTTGAGAAAAGGTTATCAATTAAACGATAAAATTATTAGACCGGCTTTGGTTAATGTGGCTGCTAAAATTGACCCCGGTACATTGTCATCTAGTGAGCTAAAGTCTGAGATTGTTGCTAACAGCGAGAATGTTAATGCCGTCGATAGTGATTCGGCGGAAAAAGTTGAGGCTCAAATTAATGATACTAACATTGAAGCCAAGGCTGAAACTAAAACTGATAATGCTAGTAAATCTAGTAAAGTTTCTAGTCAGGTAAATGAAAATATAGCCAAATTGTTCGGTGCAGCTCCGCAAGTAAATATTACTGATCGTGCTGATGAAGAAATCAGCTAGTTAAAATTATACACTCGTTAGGAATTTAATAAGTATGAGTAAACGTGACTATTACGAAGTTTTAGATGTGGCAAAATCGGCTACCGTAGATGATATAAAAAAATCTTTTCGCAGTAAAGCTCGTAAACTTCATCCGGATAATAAAGATAGTGGTGATGAAAAAGCTTTTAAGGAATTAGCTGAAGCTTATGAAGTTTTAACCGATCCGCAAAAGCGTGAGCTTTATGATAAATATGGTCATGACGGCATAAATGGTTCTAGTCCTGGCTTTGACAATTTTAATTTTCAGGATCTTGCAGGCTTTGGGTTTGAAGATATTATTGAAGCATTTTTAGGTGGTAATTTTCGCCAGGGTTTTGGCCGTCGGGGTGGATCTGAACAAGGCTCACATCTAAAATATAATCTTGAAATTGAATTTCTGGAAGCTATTTTTGGTACTACGAAAAAAGTTGTAATCGACAGATTAGAAGATTGCTTGAAATGTGAAGGTAGTGGAGCTGCTGCTGGCAGTAAACCAATAACTTGTTCGGGCTGTAATGGTATGGGTCAAGTTCAGCAAGTAGTTAATTCTTGGTTTGGCCAAAGTGTGCAAATAATAGCCTGTCCTCAATGTCATGGTAATGGAACAATTATTGAAAAGCCATGCGCTGACTGTAAAGGAGTTGGACTAGTTAAAGCCAATAAAGAATTTGAAGTTAATGTTCCCCCAGGTGTGCAGTCTGGTTTTAAATTGAGATTAACCGGTGGTGGCAATAAAGGTCGTAAAGGAGGATCTTTTGGTGATTTGTATATATTACTGCATGTCAAAGAACATGAAATTTTCACTCGAGATGGCGACAATATCCATCTTGAAAAAGCAATAAGTTTCCCCATGGCAGCTCTTGGCGGTGAAATTCTAGTGCCAACAATCGAAGGTGATACGGTAATTACTATTCATCCTGGTACTCAGTCTGGAGCAGTTATTACCCTTCGGGATAAAGGAGCGTTAAAATTATCTAATTCACAAAAACGCGGAGATCAATATGTTCATCTGATCGTAAAAACTCCAGAAAAATTATCTAGTGAGCAGACAAAACTTTTTGAGGAGTTGGCTCAAATTAGTGGAGAACCGCTAAAAATTGATAAAACTGTTAAAGATACTTTAAAACAACAGGCTAAAGAAAAAAAAAATAGTACTGATACCAAACATAATGAAAATTCCAAAGATGAATCATCCTTTTTTGAAAAAATTGTGGATGTCTTCAAGCATAAAGCTGATAGCTAACTCAATTAAGGTTGTTTGTTTAATTGCTATAATTATAGCAATTATCGATCCCGTCAATGCAACTAAGTTAAGCGCGCCATTGAAAAAAACTATTACGCAAAATTATCCTGATTGTAAATTTAGGTTAGACAGTAGTTTTGAAACTTCAAAAGCTGGACTGTTTATCCCGATAGTCTTAAATCAAAAATTTATATTGCGTGATTCAAATTTGAGTATTTATACAAAACCCCATTATTCAACTGTATTAGTGGTAAATAATACTTTGATTTATTTACAGGTAATTAAACGAAGTAGTTATTTGACCATTCTTCTGCCACCACAATTACCTGATAAAGTGGTTAAACAAATTCTTAAAAGTAATTTTGTGGCAGATTTAATAGTGCCAGAGGGTTTTGTTTTGCCGAAATCATTAAAGTCATTGATTAACAATAATGTGGTTAAGGTAATTGAAGATCAGATTATTGCAGTTCCGGCCAATAAAATTAAGTCTAATTTAGAATCAAGTTATGTTTTTTTAACATCGCCTAGTTCAGGCAAAATAATTATGTTAGATCAAAAGAATTTAACTAAAATTGCTGATTTCCAAACTGAAGGAACGCCTTCAAGTATGGCTAATTTTCAGAATAAATTATTAATTACCGATCAGGCTAAAAATCGTGTGCTCATCCTTGATCCGGCTGCTAAAGCTTTTATCGATCAAATTGATTTGCCTAAGGCTTGCGCTCCAAAAGGAATAGCCTGTTTAAATAATAGTAATTATTTTTACGTTTCGGAAAGTGCTGCCAATAATATTGATGTTATTGAATATTCGACTAAGCGCATTTTAATGAAAACCCGTGTTGCTACAGGGCCGGGGAAAATCTATATTACGCCTGATGGCCGTTTTATTATTGTTTTAAATACGGCTATTGGTGGAGTCTCAATGTTAACCACTTTAAACCAGCGTTTATTATGTGCTTTAAAAGTGGGGCTTATGCCTAATGCCTGCGCAATTAGTAGTGATAGCCAAAGAGCCTATATAACGAACCGGTTGTCTAATAGTATATCAGTTATTGATATTAATAAACACCGGGTTATTTCTTCGATACCAACTGGCAACGGTCCAACGGGAATAGTGTTAGCTAAAAAAAATATTTATGTAGCAACTGCTAAAGACAATAAAATACAAGTTTTTGATGCAGAAACCTTTAAATTGATTAGTGAAATTAAATTACCATTAGATGTTGATTTTCCAGGAGCGCTGGCCTACTTAGCTGGCAAAAATCAAATTTTGGTTACCAGTGAATCAACTGAAGCGATTGGTATTTTAGATTTAAATTTAATGAAATTTGTTGATGAGCCAGTAATCGGATTTCATACTGATGAAGTGTTTCTTTTGAATTAATTTGTTAATTATGATCGTGAAGACCACTGATAAGTCTGCATTATTTTGATAATTTTACTGACGACAGTCTAGCCTTAAAAATTTTGTTGTTGATTTGTTACTGGATTTAGCTATAATATATTGGTAAAGTTTGGCTAACATAATCTTTAAAAGAGATCTAGTGATATATTTTCCAGATGGTTAATTTGAGCAGTTTTACTTATGTTTTGGATTAAACTAGTTTTGCTTAATTCCGGTTGGATTATTGCAGCATTTAAGAGATTTAAATTATCTGGATTGAGCCAAATAATAACTAAATCTAATTGAGCTGGGGCTGTATTAGTTAAATTATGACTATTTAAATAGCTTTTGATCCCTAAATTTAATTTTTGGATTTTAGG
>DAHXLC010000274.1 GCA_027371815.1 Candidatus Melainabacteria bacterium
TTAGTTAATAACATCTAATCCAACCAGGTGACAATTATGTCCAATGAAAATCAAACTTTGAAAATGAAAGAACAAACAAATTTAGATAATAACAATCCCGAAATTAATCAAAAACAGATTGACGCCATAATAAAAGCCAATTCACCTAAAACCTATAAAAGATATATTGCATTAGCCATAGCCTTACTGGTTATACCGATATTAGGAGTGGGCATTTTTAAAGTCTATACATTTTTTACCACTCATGAAATAACTGATGATGCTTATGTTCAAGCCCATACCGATCCAATAAGCTCACGGTTAATGGGAACTGTTTTAAAAGTGCTGGTTGATGACAATCAAAAAGTTACCAAAGGTCAGTTATTAGTTAAACTTGACCCCCAAGACTATGAAGTAAAAGTTGCTCAAGCACAAGCAGCTTTGGAAAGTGCCTATTGGCAATTTAAAGCTTCTAGTAAAAATCTACCCGCCAGTATCACACAGGCTCAAGGTGAAAATACTCAAGCCACTGGCAATTATGACAAATCAAAATTTGCTATTGATTCAGCCTTAACAATGTTAGCCCAAGATGAAATTCAGATTAAAGCTGCTCAATCAAGACTTATTAAAGCCAAGGCTAAAGTCGAAAAGACTAATGCAGACTACAAGCGTTATATTCCCTTACAAAAACGTGGCGTAATCACTGATCAATTATTGGATGAAGCTAAAGATGCCTACCTGGAAGCTAAAGCTGATGAAGAGACGGCAGTACAAGCTATTGCCCAGGCTAAAATGCATTACCAACAATCACAACATAATCTTGAACAGTCGAAAGCGGAAAGCGTTTCCTTTCATGGACAGTTAACTAAGGCTAAAGCTACTGACATGCAAACTGAAGTAGTTAAACGGCAGACTCAATCCTACCAGGCACAGTATGAACAGGCTCTGGCTAATCTAGCTGAAACTAAACTGAATTTATCTTATACTAATATCATAGCACCAGAAAATGGAATCGTAGGTCGCAAAACTGTTGAAACGGGTCAAAGAGTCCAAATGGGCGAAGCCTTAATGGCCGTTGTTGAATCACCACCATGGATTGTCGCAAATTTTAAAGAAATTCAGCTCGAAAAAATGCAACCACATCAACTCGTTGAAATTACGGTGGACGCCTATAAACATCATAAATTTTATGGTTATATTGATAGTATCGCACCTAATTCGGGTTCCCAATTTGCCTTACTGCCTCCTGATAATGCTACTGGGAATTTTACCAAAATTGTCCAAAGAGTGCCGGTTAAAATAATTTTCACCAAAGAAAGTCTAGCTGGTTATGAAGATAAAGTTGTTCCAGGTTTATCCTGCGTTGTTACCGTATGTTTAAACCAAACTTATAAACCATAAGTTGACTAACTTAAAGATAAATCCAGTAATTAATCAACAACTAAATTTTAAATGTAAGACATTATTAGTTAAATTAAGTAGATTTGTCAGCGGACTGCCCTATAACAATGACATCATCTTTAGTTCAAAAAACAACTTAGCTAAAAAAATAATGGCTTGTCAGCGGACTACCTAATAACAATGACATCATCCTTAACGCCAAATAATATTCAAAATAAAGACAACGTTCCCTTGAAGGCCTGGATTGGCCTATATGGAGCCATGCTGGGTGCTTTTATGGCCGTTTTAGATATTCAAATTACTAATTCATCACTCAAAGATATTCAAGGAGCATTAGGAGCCTCTCTTGATGAAGGCTCTTGGATTTCAACGGCTTATCTTGTAGCGGAAATAATTGTTATTCCTTTAACCGGATGGCTAAGTAAGGTATTTTCTATAAAAAAATATATTATGGTAAATGCCATTTTATTCACCATTTTTTCGATGCTTTGTGGTCAGTCCTGGGATCTTACTTCCATGATTATTTTTCGTGCCTGCCAAGGTTTTACCGGCGGCGTGCTAATTCCTATGGCATTTACAGTTATGTTGACTAAATTGCCACCCAGTAAACGCCCCATTGGCATGGCTTTATTTACAATAACCGCAACATTCGCTCCAGCAATTGGACCTAGTCTAGGCGGCTATTTAACCGATAATTATGGCTGGCAGTATATATTTTATTTAAACATATTACCTGGTATCATCATGCTTGCCTGTATATTTTTTGCCTTTGATGCTGAACCCATGCGTCTAGACTTATTAAAAAAAGGGGATTGGCTGGGAATTTTATTTATGGCAGTTGGCATGAGTAGCCTGGAAATTGTCCTCGAAGAAGGCAATCGCAAAGACTGGTTTGGCAATGAATTAATTTTAAACTTAGCCATTCTAGCCTTTATATCCTTGACTTTATTTTTTATTATTGAGTTTACGGTAAAAAATCCCTTTATTAATTTACGCCTGCTTAGTAATCGAAATTTTGGCCTAGCTGGAATTGTCAATGTAGTCATGGGTCTGGGTTTATATGGCAGCGTCTTTATTTTACCGCTTTATTTAGGACAAATTCAAGGTTACAGTTCATTACAAATTGGTGAAGTTATGATGTGGGCTGGTATTCCTCAATTATTTATGATTCCAATTATTGTCATGCTCATGAATAAAATGGATATGCGTCTTATGATTGGCATTGGCGTGGCAACATTAGCTACAAGTTTCTTTATGAATACAACTATGAATCATGATACCGGTCGGGATCAGTTAGTCATATCTCTGGCTTTACGGTCTTTTGGTCAACCGTTTATTTTCGTACCATTGTCAAGTCTATCGGTGGCAACGATAGAAGCCAGCCAGGCTGGCTCAGCTTCAGGGCTGTATAATATGATGCGTAATTTAGGTGGTTCAATTGGAATTGCCTTGCTTTCAACACTGCTCACCGTACGAGAACAGTTACATAGTGAGCGCATTGGCGAATCGGTTAGTATCTATGCCCCACAAACCCGTCAGGCACTTCAGGCCATGGCAGGTATGGTTGGCCATAAAAACATTCATGCCTTTGAATATGGAAACCAAGCCATCCAAATGCTGGGTGGAACTGTTAAACGGGAAGCCTTTGTCATGGCTTTTAACGACTGCTTTTATGTAATGGGTCTGGCCTTTATTTTAAGCGGTTTTACTATTTTTTTCTTTAAAAAAGTTTCGCCTAAAGCCACGACCTCGTCAAAACAATGAACAAAACAGGAACATTTGACATGCTAAAAAATTCATACCTTGTTTAGTACAGCAGCTTATTGGGTTTAGGTAATTTTAAATCAAGTTATTTTTTTAAAATTAATTTTCGATTCATTAAAAATAACATGGTTAAACTTATAAAAATTGATACATAACAAGCAATTATTGGTACCGGAAAATCATTATAGGTAATACTATCAGTCCGAATAGGCTCAACTAAAAGACGTCCATATGAATATAAAATTAAGTAAATAAAAAATATTGATCCAGCTTTTAGTTTAAGCCTATAATAAAACAGTATTAAAATCAGGAAAATTAATAAATCCCAAATGGACTCATAAAGAAAAGTCGGATGAAAATATGAGCTGGCAAAATAACTTAAAGGTCGTTTGGCTGGTTCAATAAATAGTTTTAACGGGTAAGCATCATTAACGGGTGTACCAAAAGCTTCCTGATTAAAGAAATTGCCCCAACGCCCAATTGCCTGCCCGAGAGGAAGTACAACTCCAGTAATATCCAAGAATTGAAGAAATGGTTGTTTTTTACGATAACAGTAATAGCCACCAAATATGATACCACCAATTACGCCGCCATGTATGGACATGCCACCTTGCCAAATAGCCAATATTTCATTTAAATGCTTAGTAAAATAACTCAAGCTAATCGCCACATAATAAAGCCTAGCACCAATTATGCCACCCAAAAAACTTATAAAAATAGTATTTACCAACTCTTCATTGTTTAATTTTTGCTTTTTACCAAGAAATTGGGCGACTTTTAAAGCCGTTAAAAAACCCAGCGCAATCATAACGCCATACCATCTTATGGTAATCAGACCATAATGAAATAAAATAGCTCCGGGTGAGGATAATGTCATAGAAAAATTTTTAAGATAAAACCTTTGCTGTAATATAGTTTTTAAGTTCAATTGGCTAAAGTAATGCCAACGCACAATTATTTAGCAACGGGTGCTATTTGTTCAGAATTATTTTTAGCCGAACGGGAATTCTTCAAGTCAAGCTTGCCACTAATCAGAGCCGACACATCGTTAAACATAACTAAACAGACTAAGGCAAATAAGCTAACAAATCCCCATTTAATAATATGACCTTGCGTTTGTGGTCCTAGCGGCTTACCCATAATAGCTTCAATAAACATAAAGGCTAAATGACCACCATCTAGCGCTGGCCAAGGAACAAGATTAAAAATAGCCAAATCCAAACTGATTAAAATGGTAAATAAAAATAACTGACGCCAGTCTTTTTTAGCAATATCAGCACCAATTTTAACTACCGCCAGAATGCCATGTATATCTCGCCAGGATCCTTTCGGTGCTGCCACACCACCTTTTTCATGAAAAGTCGGAACCAGCCCCATCGCCATCTGCTTTATGGCATCAACCATTAAACCAGACATTTTGGCCGTTCGGTCGAAACCTAACGCCCAGATACCCAGAAATGACTCATTCACTTTCGTATAATTAACTTCGCCTTCAGGAATTAGCACGATACCAACTTTTCCACTAGCGCTAGTCGTAAGATTAATATCGATCGGTTGACCTAATCTTAGCAAATGTAAAGTCACTTTAGCTGATTTGAACTTACTTAAAATATTTACAGCTTCACTGGGCGAAGTAACATTTTTATCATTAACAGATACTAAAATATCATCTTTTTTTACTCCAGCCATTTTAGCAATGGTATTTTGTGGTACTAAATCATAAACCATCGTGGTCTGACTGGGTTCTCCTAAAGTAAATAACATCATGACCATGATTAAATAGGCAAACAGGATATTAAAACCAACACCAGCAAAAGCTACTAGTGCTCGCTGCCAAATAGGAAATTTACGAAATGGCTTTAAATTTTCCCCAATATTATCCTGGGTTATTTCGGATTCATCGCCCAGTTCTGGTATAGCTACATAACCACCTAATAAACAGGCATGGATTTTAAATTCGGTATCCCAGGCTTTACCTATTGTCCAGGTTGGACCAAATGGTAAACCAAAACCAAAAACCGGCGTCTGAAAACCAAAAAACCTTGCTACCAGAAAATGTCCACATTCATGAACAATAATTAAAATACTTAAAATGGCCAGCATTAAAAAAATTGCCAAAGCCTGACTTAATATATTCAAAATACTACCTCGCAAGATGCTTTAAGGGGTGGACGCATAGTTAATCCTTGAAACCGGATGTCATTATAATAATACTTGATTATGTCATAAACATTATAACCTTTACTAGCTAGAGCTTTAGCCCCCCATTGTGATAAACCTAAACCATGCCCGTAACCTGAACCAGTAAAAATTAAATTATTACTAGCATCATAACAAATATCAAAAACCGAGCTTGGTAAATGTAACAAATTTCTTAATTGTTCACCACTTAAGAATAAAGAGTTATCGTTAGCATTAACCATAATCGTATGAGCACGTTTGCTTTGAGTTAAAGATAACAACTGTAAATTTATTATATAACTTTTTTTATTATATAAAACATTTTCTAAGTCATTTAAAGAAAATTTGCGATTCCAGGATTGAAATGGCGATGAGTCATCAAAATCATCCACTGATTTAAGATAAGGAATATCCTTATTCCAAACAAATTTAGCTAAATCGGTTTTTCCACCTGCACTAGAATGATAAAAACTCGAAATCACTTTACCTTGATAGGTAAGAACTATACCTCTGGTTAAATTACTAGCTTGAGCAACGTTTTGATTAATGTCAATAAACCCATTATAAACCTGATCCTCAATATTATCCTTTAGATCAAATCCCAGTTTAAGATATTTACCCAGATTGGCTAAGGCATAGGATCTTGCTAAAATAGCCTGAGCTTTTAAAGCCTCGATGGGCCAGGAACTTGGCATTTCACAAGGTACCACAAAACTAACATATTCTTCTAACTCAATATTATTTATGGTATACAGCGCAATTAATTTTACTGGTTTGATACGGGCAATTAATTTACCAAAAATTTCAAAATTGCCACTATAAGACTTATTATTTATCTTTAATACCGGGAATCGACTTAAGTCATTAGGCTTAATCTTTAGCTCAAAACTATCGTTAGGGTTTAATTTTAGGGGAATATTTCCTATGGGTTTTACAGGCAAATCATGATTAGCCAGACTTTGAACCTTATATACATTAAGAAATATTTTATTAGCAGTTAAGGTAAGACCAAAACATTTATCACTATTTAATTCAATTAACGGTTTTTGCTGGTTGTAAACAGTTATTGGTTTTAAAGGGTAATATAAAGTATTCAAATTACATGAAGTCAAACAGACTTTTAAGTTATTTTCGCTAGCTTTAACGTCTAAACCCAAACCTAAAACCAAGGTCAAAAAAACTAAAACCAGTTTACCCACCTGCATATATTTTTGTAATTGTAATCTTGTACTAATTTTCTGGTGCTGATGGCTTTCAATACGCGAAGCCAAACCCCATAGCTTAATGTTTTTTTTTGGTGCGGATAAATATAAGTTTAAAGCTGCAATGATAGCAATTTTTTGTTTTGAATTAGGCATAATCGATATTAATTAAATATAGCCAAAGGCTTCTTTTTAGGTAAAATATACCATTAATTTAACTTATTTGTAAAAACATCGTTGATTTAATTAACGATGTTAGTATTTAATTTACTTAGCTAATAAGGATTATTCCCATAGCTAAAAAAAGAATTAATTTTACGTAAGTGTTGATTTATGGTTATGCTTAATCTTACTAAGTCTTAAAATCAGGCACAAAATTTTTATTTAATGTCAAAGACTCGATAAAAATGGGTATATAAAATTAGGCAAACGCAAAAATTTAAGAATACTTTATTAATGGAAATACTAAGACTATGAATGCTAAATTTAACTCAATTGAAGATATGGGCTTCAACCCTAAAGATCTAAACACGAAGCCGGTGCAGCCCAATTCAGTTCTTCGCCAAGCCGCTTTTAAACCCAAAGGATCGTCCGAGCCTGCTCCAGCACCCGAAATAGCTAAGCCAACCGAAAAAGTATCAGCGAAACCGGTAGCTGCCCCCCAGAACATTAAAAATCCTTATGGCTATCTACAAGATGCCAACATTATTCTTCATGAATTAGCCAATCTTAATAGTCAAAAACCAGATACACTAGTTTCCCTAAAGGATAGTAATGGCTCCATAATTCAAAAACCAGCTAAAGACATAGTTTTAGCCCTCAAGGCTGAATTAAATCATGACTGCCAAACGGCTATTGGTAATGCTGATGCGATTAGCCAAACCGGAATTATTGATAAAATCGATAGTGCGCTTAAAACTAACAATCAAGAAGTAAGTGCTTTAGCTAAATCGTTAAATTTAGACCCACAAAAACTTAATCTTCAAGATTTAGTAAAAGCTAAAGAACAAGCCATAATTGGTTCAAGTCAACAACAGGATTTAGCTAAACTAACGACATTAGTGCAACAAGATGATGAGTTGTCGGCTTTAAAAGACAGTCCAGCTACAACCCGATTATTTTATGCCCAAGCTATTCTTAATGGATTTACGCAAATTAGTACTAATCCTAATCAAATTGCTCTAGGACAACCAAACCATACGGATTTACTCGATGCCCACTTACTTTTGAGTCAGGCTGGCCGATTAAGCAATGAAGTTAAAAACTCCCCAATATTTCTCAATATTCAAAATGAGTTAATGGCCAAACTAAATCCTAACGTCAAGCCAACTGACCAACCCAACAGCCAAAACCACACTGCCGGGGCTATAACTGATAATAATACAGCTACTACCGCCATTTTACAAGCCGTGCAAAATGCCAATAAATTAAGCGCCGCTGGTAAGAATCAAGAAGCGACTAAGGCTTATGAACAAGCAATGACTTTAAGCAAAAACATTAATATTGCTAATTGTGTGGCCAAATTTCAAACCGCAATGCAAAAAAGTGATAAAACTACCGCTGTTGAAGAAGCCAAAACCATTCAGGTCAAGGAACAGGCCAAATTAGATTATGCTAATTTTTTAGAAAAAAATGGTGATTACGATAAGGCTCTGAAATTAGCTATCGAATTAAAAAGTGATGATGCCTTAAAACTAGTAGCTAATGACAGCAGTTTAAACACCATATTTAGCCAAGCCTTATTTGGCAAAGCTCAATCCAGCGGGGACTTAAGTGTTGATGAATCTAATTTTCAAAAAGCTTTAAACAGTAAGGATTTTTCGACCGCGCAAGCTCAATTAAACACCCTTAAAGAGGCCGCCTTAAAAACTTATCAACAAGTTGAAAAAGGCAATAAAGTATTAACCACACAAGAAATTGAGCTTAAAGCCAAGTTAGCTAATTTAGCAAAAGACAATGCCTTGTCCCAAAATCAAAAACAATTTGAAACACATCGCTTAGAGACTCAGTT
Source organism: Candidatus Melainabacteria bacterium (assembly GCA_027371815.1). GTDB lineage: Bacteria > Cyanobacteriota > Vampirovibrionia > Obscuribacterales > JAKAZS01 > JAKAZS01. The sequence continues at coordinate 8,539 of DAHXLC010000274.1, forward strand.
ACAGCTAAATCAAGAGGCTCAAGGTATTAACAAACAAGCCAGTAATCAGTATCCCTACACTGTCTATTTATCAGGCATTTTAGCCGCTGCCCAAGGCAAGCGTAATGAAGCCCATAGTGATTTTCTAACTGTTCAAAATGACTATCCTGATTTTGCCAAGGCTAGCTCAATTGATTTCACTAAACTTATTGATCAAACCAAACAAGAAGGATGGTTTGATCGCAACTGGACGAGTATTAAAGATGGTTTATGTATAGCTGCTGGAGTTGGCGCTGGTCTTGGTGCAGCAGCCTTAACCATTTGGTCAGGTCCTGGCGCTGCTATAGCTGGACTTGAAACAGGAACAGTGGTTACAACTGCCTTAATTGGAGCTGCAGCACTTGGCAGTAGCGCTATTGCTGGTGGAGCTGCTTACACTGCAGCACACGCTGGTTTTGGTGACAAGGTTGGGTTAAGCACATTTGGTCAAGGCGCACTATTAGGGGTTGAAGGTGGAGCTACCGTTGCCAGTTTTGGCTTAGGAGCTGGCGCCATTGGTGCATCAGCTGTAGCTGATACCACTGTAGCTGGAGTTGCTGCCAGCTCAGAGGCCACGGCCATTACCGGAGCCAGTGCGATAACTGCTGATGTAGCTGGCGCTGGCGCTGGAGTCAGCGGCGATGTTGCTACAGCTAGTACTATTGGTGCTGATGTCACTACGGCTGGCACAGCTACAGCCGACGCTGGCAGTGATCTTGCCAATGTAGCTCAAACTTCACTTAAAAGCGATTCTTCATTTTTAAGCAAGACTGCTAGTCAAGGTGTTAAATTTGCCAATAAAATGGGGCTTAGTCGCTATAGCTTAGGTGTTGGTCTAGGTACCCAAGGAACAGTTCAAGGCTTCAAAGTTGCGCTGGGGCAAGAAAACTTAAAACAGGCCGCCATTAATACTGCCGAGCTAGGGATATTTACGGCCATGCCTTTAGGCTGGGCTTCTAATGCTGGTAAAGCGGCTGTAACTGCTGGTCTAACTGGTAGTAATTTAATGTTTAAAGCCATGACAACAGCTGCCATTCAAAGCAATTTCTTCCCCAATGCTCCGTTAATTTCAACCACCATACCCATTGCTATTGATGCCTATAAAAATTATTCACCGGTAGAAATTGATGGACTGGTAAGATCGGGTCAAACTTTAAATATGCAAAATCAAAATGATTCAAATTTATTCTGGCAAAGAATGAATCAGTTAAACCCTGAGTTAACCAATCCAACCGATCAATAGCTTATGTTAAAGTTTTTATCAGAATGAAATTGCTCCACAAATATGCTTTATTTTGGTAGTAAAAGCTTAATTTTAGCCATTAATTCAGCACTATTAGCAATTCGATGATTTACATCAAGACGAGTAGCGTCTTCAATTAATTTATTGATACCAATAGCTAAATTATGTTTGATGCGTTTTGGCGATGCTTGTTCTAAGACAATCGGATCTTCGTGACAAATAAGATAATAAAGGGTTGCTCCTAATGCATAAATATCGCTTTGAATGGTTGCTTTTCCTTTAATCTGTTCTGGTGGCATATACCCTTGCTTGCCAATAATAGTACCAGTAACGTCAGACAAATAATGACTGGCAGCACCAAAGTCAATTAAAAAACATTCATTTAGATTATTTAAAACAATATTATCGGGAGTTATATCACGATGAACAACTGGTGGCTCCTGACTATGCAAATATTGTAAAATGGTGGCTATTTGATAGCCAATATCTAAAATCACTTGATCAGATAGAATAATATTTTCTTGAATAAGCTTGCGCAAGGTTTTACCGGTTTTATATTCTAAAACCAGATACTTTTTATCTTCAACAGTGAAACTGTCAATAACGCGAGAAATTTGAGGGTGATTAAGTTTAAGTAATATCTGGGCTTGCCGATCAAATAATTCAAATAATTTTTCTTGTTTGGCTTCATTAAAACCCAAATAAAATTCCTTAATAATTATCTGCTCTTTAGCCAAAGTTTGTGCCAAATAAACACTGGTAAAAGGTCTGACAGATATTGGTATCACAATTTGGTACCGCCTATTTAAAACATATTGATTTGGAGTCAATGGTATATAATTAGTACTGGTAAAATGATTTTCCAATTCAGTTTGCCACATCTGCGTAAAACTTATATTAGCTGGACTATTTAAAGCGACGCTAGACTTACTGGCATTTTGAGCTGGGCTATTATAAGAAAAATCAAAGAATTGATTAAAACAGGAAATAAAAGTATTGCTATCTTCCTTATTCATATATTTTAAATTAACCGTTACTTTGCCCCCAGATTTAAAATAAACAATAATTAGATTATTCTTGTCTTCATCACGTAATTCAACATCAAAAATTTTTTTTTGTTTTTGAGTGATCAAAGATCCAATTACTACTCTAGCTATGTCATTAAAACTACGCTTTTGGCAAAAGAATAACTGATGAGCAAAACGATGCGGGAAAATTATATACTCTTCAGTTATAATAAATTTCTGATTACGAAAGGCCTCTTTAAGCAGGTGCTGAATAAACAATAAATTTAGAATCATTAAGGCTAAGCCAAATCAATATGTTTTAAATAGGCGGTACCAAATTGTGATACCAATATCTGTCAGACCTTTTACCAGTGTTTATTTGGCACAAACTTTGGCTAAAGAGCAGATAATTATTA
>DAHXLC010000077.1 GCA_027371815.1 Candidatus Melainabacteria bacterium
TTCTTGGGCTTATTGGACTAGGTTGAGGCATTACGGGTATGGAAGTTTGACTAGTACTTGGGCTTATTGGACTAGGTTGAGGCATTACGGGTATGGAAGTTTGACTAGTACTTGGGCTTATTGGACTAGGTTGAGACATTACGGGTATGGAAGCTTGACTAGTACTTGGGCTTACTTGTGAAGTGGAATTTAAACTTAGATTAGTTAGAGCCTCTAATTTGCTTTGTGATTTTTTTACTTCATTACTTCCTGTTATAATCCCACTATTACTGGCAATGCCATGAATTTGTGGCTCATTTAGTTGATTTGGAGTAGTTGAATTAGCTGAAGGGAATTGATTAAAATTGATATTATCTAATTTAGGGAGATTTAAATTCTTGTATTTATCATGAATAGCTAAAATTTTTATCTTGTCATGATTAATAACTTTTAGTCTTTCTTCAGTTACTAAAATGCGGCGTTCTAAGTCTTGAATATTTTGTTGAACTAAAGATATTTCTTCGCGGGTTAAGGCTTCTTTCGTATCAAATTCTTCGAGTAATTTCTGCATCGTTGAACCAATATCGAGATTTGACATGAGTAAACTCCTTGACTAAAAGTAAATGACTTCTTAAATTACAGTTATTTGATAAATTGATTTTTTAAGGTTAGTTTTATCCCAACTTACCTAATTATATGCCCGAGAGTATATATAAACAAACATGATAACTTTAATTATTAAGTTATTTTTATTTATTTATGATCCTCCTAATTAAGTAACTTTAAAACTTAGTAATAAAGTTACAGTTACAAAAAGCTTTTCGCGATCTAAATTTATCCTATTTTAACAACTTTAAAAATTTAGTTATATTTATACTTTGACAGTAGGAATAATGTATTCAAGAGCCTCAGGGTTTTCAATTGAAGACAAATCAATGCTTTCATACGCTAAATACTTCTGTTTAATAGTTTTGCGGACAATTTTACCTGACCTTGTTTTGGGCAGAGCCTTTACGATATTAATTTCTTTAGGCCTAAAGGAATGTCCAAGTTGTTCTGCTAAAGCATAATTTAATTCGTTTTGAATATTGGGGTTTAAATCCTTATTTTTAAGCACGACAAAACAAACTATAGCTTCCCCTTTAATTAGATCAGGAACACCAATTACCGCCGCCTCGATTACATTTTCATGATTAGTTAAAATTGCTTCAACTTCGGATGGCCCAAGGCGTTTACCGGCGATTTTAATAGTATCATCCGATCGCCCATAAAGGAACCAAAAACCATTTTCATCAATTTTTGCCCAGTCACCATGATACCAAGTTCCGGGAAATTTACTAAAGTAAGTTTCTAAATAACGATCTTGTGCATTTAAAAACCCTTTCGTCATTGAAGGTGCTGGTTTTCGGCAGACAAGATGACCAACTGTATTAAAGACTTCCTGCCCGTTTTCATCAAAAACAGTTGCATCCATGCCTAGTCCACGGTAACCTAATGAGCAGGGCTTGCAAGGTATCAAAGGATACGGTGTTAAAAAGCCACCAATAACCTCTGTTCCTCCTGAAAAATTGACTACTGGACATTTGCCTTTGCCAACATGATTAAAAAACCACATATAGCTATCTTCATCAAATGGTTCGCCAGCTGCACCTAGGTATTTTAGGCTGGATAAGTCAATTTGTTCAATATTCAAATCGTTTGCACCTTTAAGCGTTCTGATTAAAGTTGGGCTAATTCCTAAAATGTTAACCTTATATTTTTCAATAATTTTAAAAAGATGATTTGAGTCAGGATGATTTGGCGCTCCTTCGTAAAGCATAATCGTACCTCCCCAAAACAAGGCTCCAATGACTTTCCATGGACCCATCATCCAGCCTAAATCAGTAATCCAAAAGAAAACATCACCAAGACTAACATCAAAGCAAAATCCATGTTCTTTACTTATTTGAGCTAGTGCTCCAGCATGAGTATGAACACAGGCTTTAGGCGCCCCGGTAGTTCCGGATGTATAAAGGTAGAGACTTTCATGTTCGGCTTTAGTATTTATATTTATGTTAATATTTGCTTGAGCCGGTACATTTATAAAATCAGCGAACCAAATATTTGTCTTATTATCTATATTTGTTTTAGCGGATGGAACGTGATTTACTACAATTAAATGTTTAATTGATGGCGAAATTGCTATAGCTTCATCTGTTTCAGCTTTCAAATTAATTAATTTGCCTTTACGATGACTGGCATTTACGGTAAAAATTGCTTTAGCTTTAGCATCGTTTAAACGTGCCGCAATTGCCTGAGCACCATAGCCACTAAAAATGGGAATTACAATGACACCAACTTTTAGACAACCAAAAAATATGGCAATCATTTCTATCGTCATTGGCATATAAATAGCCACCGAATCGCCCATTTTATAGCCATGATAAAGGAGAGCCTGGGCTATTTTATCAGCCAAAGCACTAATTTCTTTATAAGTAAATTGTTTAACTTGCCCAGCTTCATTCTCCCAGATTAGAGCTAATGCATTAGCACCAGCTCTTGGTCTTACATCTGTGGATTGAGCTGGTTGAACATGGTAATCAAGACAGTTTGCGGTAATATTTAATTCACCATTAATAAACCATTTTGTAAAAGCTATGTTATCCTTGGGGTCGGTTAGCTGAGAATATTTCTTCTGCCATTGAAATCCCATAAATTCCATAGCATTTTCCCAAAACCAAGAACTGTCATCAATAGATTTTTTAATTAAATCCTCAATACTAGCTAATTTATGTAATTCCATAAATTTTTTTGCTTTACAATTAAGATAGTCACCAGATGGCTCCCAAATGAAATTATTCATGTAAATATAATCCTTAGTAAGTATAAATTAAAAATTACCAACCACCATAACCACCATAATAGCCACCACCTAAACCACCCATACCCATGCCACCCATGCCCATACCATAACCACCCATACCACCCATGCCCATACCATAACCACCCATCATCGGATATCCATAACCACCCATCATCATACCACTGCCCATACCTGATAAAAGACTAACTGCTGCTCCACCAACTGTCGCTAAGGCATGTCCTACTTTGGATAGAAATGGGTGTTTAGGTTGATTATAGGAAGTGCTAGAATTGCCGTATGAATTATTAGTAGTAGAATTACCTGAGCCATAATAGTCATTGGCTTGTTGGCCAGAACCAAGGCTAGATTGTGCATTGCTTCCATTCAAAGCTAGTTTAATTTTTTCAATACGTTGTGGTAAAGAAAGATTTTTGGGTAACTTTTGATTGGGGAAAACTGAATTTTCTAATGCATCAACACGCATAAGAATGGAAACATTTGGCTTAGTTTTACCATAAACTTGTTGTTCGAGCTGCCCAACTTCTTGATATAAATTTGTGGCTGAAACTGGTGCACTGCTATCTGCATATGTATCAGTTCCACCGCCTCCGCCATAACTGCTACCGCCACCGCCATAATTGCCACCGCCTCCGCCATAACTGCCACCGCCTCCGCCATAACTGCCACCGCCTCCACCATAACTGCCACCGCCACCGCCATAACTGCCACCGCCTCCGCCATAACTGCTACCGCCACCACTAAAACTATTACTACTGTCAGAATTATTTTGACTGGAATCATCAGCATTATTTTCAAAACCACCAAATCTTTCTTGGGCATATTTTTTTAAACGATCAACTCGATCGTTTAAACTTTCATTGGTGTATGAGCTTCCAAAGGCTTTCTTTTCAAGTCGGTTTAATCTTACCGACAGTTTTTCGTTTTCGTAGGTTTTGTGGAGAATTTTGTTCTCTAATTGGTTAACTACTGGATAATTGCCAGGACTATCGGAAGTTGATTCATCAGTTTGTGAATTAGCTGCATTATTACTACTGGCGTTACTATTCTCTTGAGAATTGGCCGGGTTAGAATTATTTTGGCTGGCTGGTGTTGGCACAGTTGAATTAGCCGAATTAGTTGAGTCAATGTCAGGTGGTAATACAGCAATAATTCCTTTTAGTCTTTCTTCATCAGATCCAGATTTAACTTCGCCAAAAATAAATTTATCCAGTCGATCAATTCGTTGGCTAACAGAATCGCTTTTATACGTACGTTCAAAATATTTATTTTCTAATTTGTCAAGTGTATCTTTTACTGATTTACTATCGCTAAACTTTAAATTTTGTAAGCTATTGGAGGGAATAGAAGCTGCAAAAGTAGACAATGACAGACAAAAAGTTAAATTAATTGTTAAAAAGAATATTAATTGTAGTTTAGGGAAAAAACAATATTTCATATTAATATTTAAGAATTTAAAATCGTATTCTAATCTTAAGCTTATTTTAACCGATAAATATAATTTTTAGTGACTTTTACATCATTATTAATTTAGATAATATTTTAGACTTACTGTAAATATGTTATTATTGATAACAGAATTCAATAAATCAGGCCAAATTAACTCTTTCGTCGTAGTTAACTGTTTAAAATTTTATGATTGCTAAAATTACCCATTTTATTCATAGTAATTTTCTGGTCTTGTTATTAGCAAGTTACATTTTAGCTACAATTGCTCCTGATTTTGGACTTTATATACGTAGTATAAATTTTGGCATGATTCATTGGTTTGATGGCAGTACGCTAAAAATTTCCCTGTCTGTTGTCATGCTGTCAATGCTGTTATTTAATGCTGGCTTTGGTTTTAAGCTTAAGGAATTAAAAGAATTAAAACGCAAGCCTTTAGTTATTATTACTGGATTTTTGGCCAATCTTATATCTCCTTTAATTATTGTTTGGTTAATTCATTTTTTGATTTTAAACTGGCATAATTTTGATGAATTACAAAATTTATTGGTTGGCTTAGCTCTAGTGGCGTCAATGCCCATAGCTGGATCTTCTACGGCTTGGGCGCAAAATGCTGATGGAAATATCAGTTTAAGTTTAGGTTTGGTAATTTTATCAACATTTGCCAGCCCAGTTACAACACCTTTAGTTTTAACCTGTTTTGGTTTTTTAACTAGTGGTGATTATGCTCAAGATTTATTCGAATTATCTAAACATGGAACAAAGGCCTTTTTAATTCTCGCCGTAGTTATACCTTCGGTATTAGGTATTTTGGCTAAAGTTGCCGTTAGCCAAAATATAAATGTTAAACAACAGTCTATTATTAAACTGTTAAATTTGATTAACTTGCTTTTACTTAATTATTCTAATGCTAGTATAAGTTTGCCGACAACAATTCAAAAGCCTGATTGGGATTATTATTTTTTAATTTTAGCAGTAACTATTGTATTGTGTTTATTCGCTTTTTTGGCGGGCTTTGTGATCGCTCGAAGTTTTAAATGCTCTCGAGCTGATATGGCGTCTTTAATGTTTGGTTTAGGTATGAATAATAATGGAACTGGTTTAGTTCTAGCTAGCCTGGTTTTAAGTGATCATCCTAATGTTATGTTACCGTTAATTTTTTATACTTTAGTGCAGCAGATAATTGCTGCTATAATTGATAAATACTTGTTACCTAAAGAAAAAATTGGAGTGGTTTAATATGTCTAATGTAGTTATTAAAATGCAAAGCCCTCAAAGTTATGCGCAAATGATCACTGTAGATAAGTTTAATTTAGTTAGTGATGCCCCAAAAAATATTTCTGCCAATAGTGTTGGACCAGACCCTCATGAATTAATTTATGCAGCTCTTGGTGCTTGCACTTCAATGACAATGCAAATGTACGCCCAACGAAAAGGAATGGATATCCAAGGTATTGAAGTTGATGTCCAACCCGTTACGGATGCAAGTAAGCATAATGAATTAACTTTAATAAAACGCTTAGTAAAAGTTAATGGTAAAGTTAATCCTGAAGCAATGGAATTGTTAGCTCGTGTTGCTGATAAATGCCCAATCCATAAATTATTAGTTAAAGCAGTTCCGATTGAAACTAGTTTTGAGAATTTAAATTAATTGAATTAAGTTCAATAATGCCAATTGATATAAATTTAGCTAAAATTAAGCATAATCTTAAAACTAAGATTATTGGTAAAGCTCAACATTATGATAATGAATACCATTTATGCATTGATTCAACTAGTAATCGAGTTATTCAACTTGCTAAAAATGGTGCTGGTTCAGGAGTCATGGTTTTAGCCTTTGAGCAAAGTGCGGGTCGCGGCCGATTGGGAAATTCATTTGTATCTCCAGCCGGACATGGTTTATATTTTAGCATTTTGCTTAAAACTGAAATTGAAAACAATTTAAATTTATTTACGCTTGGTCTTGGTTTGGCCGTAAGTAAAGCAATCTTGCAAAATACCGGTTATAAAATTCAGTTGAAATGGGTTAATGATTTAATTGCTAATGGAAAAAAACTCGGAGGTATTCTGGTTGAATCGCCTTTTGTTAAAGGCAATGATAAAGTCTTAATTATTGGTATTGGTATTAATATTAATCCATTTGACTATGATTTGGCTAATTTACCAAATCCTATTGAATTTCTTGAATCCGTAGCCATAAAACAATTTGATATTAATAATTTAATCTGTGATTTAGCCTTAGAAATTGAAAATTTATATCTTAGGCTTAATCAATCTGATTTTAATAAATCAGATCTTATCAATGAATGGAAAACTGTTAATTGTACGCTTAACAAAAATATTATGGCTAAAATTGGCGATGTCGTAATTTATGGCAAAGCCATTGACATAGATGAAAATGGAGCACTGTTATTAGAAACTGAAGGGCAAGCCATAAAAGCCCTAAGTGCTGGCCAGATTTCTATTCGTAATGCCGATGGATCCTATGTTTGATCTTAAAATTGCCCAAACTTAATCTTTGGCTATTTTTTTAGAAACAAATATTGTTATGGATGATGGGGATAATAAAATGAAAGAACGATTGTCAAGACGGGAGTTTTTAACTAAATTAGGTTCTATTTATATAGCTGGATGTGGTTTGTCTAACGGATTAAGTGCGAATCAGCTACAGGCCCAAGAATTAAAATATAAGCTATTACCATGGCAAGGAGATAATTATATTTTAGGTCATCAAATGCGTGATGGTCAAATACCACTTGGGAAAATTGAAAGCCGGAAAAATTTTGATTTTGTAATAATTGGTGGTGGTATATCCGGATTAACCTCAGCATATAATTTGCGTAACAGTAATTATCTGCTTTTAGAACAATATGCTGATTTAGGAGGGCAAGCTCGGGGTGGAAATTATAATGGAATTGGCTATACGTTAGGATCTGCCTATTTAAGTTCAATTGATGGTGAATTAGGGAAATTATTGGACGAGTTAAAACTTAAGCCGGTTCAAATCAAAGATCAAACAAATTCGTGGTACTATGATGGCAAGTTTGAGTTTATATCTAAAGCAACTGGGCTTAATCAAAATGATTTATCCAAAAATTTTAACAATTTCTTTAGCGAGGCAAAATTAATTTGGAATAAAAATAATTTAGATAATGTAAGTAAAATTAATACTGACAACAATTTAAGTAAATTAGATGATACTTTATTTGCTTCTTGTGTTAAAGATTTTAATCCAAGATTTTTAGAATATATAGACAATTATTTAATGTCAAGTTTGTGTGGAGGTATTAATAAGGTTTCAGCTTTTG
>DAHXLC010000117.1 GCA_027371815.1 Candidatus Melainabacteria bacterium
AACCAAGCTCCATCACGACCAAGGCCGCTATTAGACAATCTAGCTAAATCAATTACTTTAGGATGAACTTGACCTTCATTATCTGTCCAAGTGATCATTTTGCCTTGACGATCAAAAACATAAGCAGATCCTGAATTGGCAACATTTCCATTTTCAACACCATTAACTAAATCAAGCATACTGGGGTTTTTTAAGATATCAGTATTTAATGTTTTATCCATAGCTTTAATCATAAAATTAAGTTTAACTTCATTTGAATCAAAGCTATTTAGCTTGCTTATATCTAACGATTTAGCACTAACTTTAACAATCATTTTTTGGAGATTAACAATGCTTTCATCATTAATTTTATGACTATCATTACTTAAAATTTTAGCATAATCAACTAAACTATTTAAAGCATCTAAATATTTAGGCTTACCTGATTTTGCAATCATTTCGCTAGCATTAGCTAGTTTAGTTTCGGCCTGAGCAATAGCTTTATTTTTACTGGCTTCATCAACAAAATTAGCACTTTTAATTTCAGTTAATCTTTCTTTAGCGGTATGTTCAACATATTTTAATGTTCGTTGATCACTTAAAGCCTTCACCTGAGATTGAGCTTTAATTAAAGCCTTACTTACTGGATCTAATACGGGTTTTTCAGTTAATTTAGCTTCAACTTTATCACTAATTACCGGTTTAATATTATCATTAGCAATTACTGATTTAGCCAAATCACTGATTACCGAATTTTGATCAACAACAGCAGGTATCGATACTTCACTTAAAACGGGTTTAACATTATTACCAGTTACCGCAAGGATATTATCATTAGCCGCTACTGGTACCGTAACTTTTTCCTTAACGGCAACAGGCTTTTCACTAGCTTTAACTTGCTTGTCAACTGGTTTCAAAACTCTTTCCAGTTGAGCCTTCGTATCAGCTTCTAATAATTGTTGATAACGGGAATGTATATCAGTAACTAAACTATTGATATTGTTAACTAATACCGGTCGCTCTATTTGCTGAAGATTTAAAACTGATTGTTTTTCAGTAAGTTTAACATTTAAATCAGCTATTTTTTGCGGAGCTTCACTTTGAGCTTTGGCCAATTGAACCTCATTATTAGCTACGTCATTTTGAATGGCTTTAAAAACTACATCACTAGTATCACTTCTTAATTGTCTAATTTCATCATTAAGTTCAGTTCTGTGTAATTTCATTTTATCAATTTCTTCAATACTTAATGGCTTAATATCAACATTATTGCCTAATTTACCATCTTTAATTGCCCGATCAGTCTCTAAGGACTTGTCAATTAGCAAATGTTCATTTTCTAAACTAACTAATTTAACCTTATCTGATTCATACATAGCCATTCTAGCCTGACTAGCTTTAACTGCATCATGTTCGTGCTGTAATTTTTCGGTTTTGCTTAAATTGGTTTTTAAATCTTTAATTTCAGCAGATAAATTAGCCGTTGACTTATCATTTTCATTTAAACTAATAAGAGCATTGCTGAGTTTTCCTTTTAATTCAGTAGCCATAACATCACTGCTTAATAGGCGATCGCGTTGCAATTTGGTTAAGCCTTCAAGACCTTCGTAAGCTTTTGGCGGATTGGCAATTTCTTTAGCGGTTTTGAGCAAATTAGTTTCATTAGCTTTAGCACTTACAGAAGAATCAGCAATATTTTTTAACCCTAAACCATCACTTAAGTTTAAATCGAGGGCTGCTAAATCCGCTTTACCGGAAAATTTAGCTTTAACTCCCGAAAATACATCTTTAATCCCGAAGTTATCCCCAAGACTTGCTAGTTTAGGAGCCGCAAAATCAGTACCAAATTTAAAACCACTACCGCTGGCTACCCCATAAAGGATACCTTGACCTAAAAATGTACCTAAAGTATCTTGAATAGTCTGTTTATTCTGAACCTGATTTTTATCTGAGTTCCAAGTATTAACTAACGCATTAGATAATTTACCAAAATCATTTTTATAGGAAGAATAGAGCCAAGATCCTAGCATCGCCGTACCAGCTACAGCTACGCCAACTTCGCCCAAAGCCCCTGCTTTAGAAACAACTCCCATAGCTGTACCAATGCCAAAACCGGCAGCAATTTGGGGGATATCTTTAGGTAAATTTTCCAGACCTTTAACACTGCCATCAACCAATGCTCCGCTTATAGTAGTAGATTCCCGAAATAACTTAGCAGTTATACTGTTAACTTTGGCATTTACATTGGCTTTTTCTGGATTTAATGTTGAATTTTCTAAATTTACCATTATTATTTCTCCTAAAATCTAATACCTGAATACTAAATTAAAAAATCGCTCAAGTCGATTGGGGAAATTACGCATTTGCTTGTAAAAAAACGAATTTATTTAAATTAATTAACTGCTAATTAATTTAAGCTATTATTAAAGAGTTATAATGGATTTTTAATTTAAAATATTATTCCAATGTTATCTAATAACCTAAAAACAATTAATTTAATTTTCATAGCTTTAATTTATTCAATAAATATTCAAACTAGCAGTTTAAGCCAAGAATTATCTCTTAATGATTTATTTAAACAAGCAAGCCAAAGCCTAGAACGAAATAACCTAACGCTAGCTAAAAAACAATTTAAAGAATTACTTAAAACTACTAATATAGATGATAGTAGAACTATTGCATCTATATATTATAATTTAGCCATCATTAGCACCAAAGAAAATAACCTTAAAGAAGCCTTAGAATTTTATGCTTTAGTGTACAATTTACGACCCAATTCCCATATTGGTAGATATAGCTTTGCCCAAATTCAGGCTATAAATAAATTAAATTCATCAATCTACTCTAATAAAAACAATAACAATCTTGACAATCCTCTGGAATTAACAGTTCCGATTATACTCAGTAAAGATGGCTTACCTTTATTAAATATTTTGATTAATCAAATACCCACATTAGCTGTATTTGATTCAGGAGCCAGTGATTTGATTATTAATCGTAAACTAGCTAATCAGATTGGCCTTAATATTCAGCATTTGATTCCCAATACCCAAGTGACTGGAAGTGGCTCTAAAAATAGCAACAAAGCCTGGAGTAGTTTCATTGATTTTCAATGTAATTTAATTCACTACCCACATTTTCCCGTATTAATTACCAATGAAAATTTCCCCTTAATGCCAGTTCTTGGCAGTAATTGCATGAGTAATTACGATTATTTTCTAGACAAAGATAATTTAAAATTACATTTAACCTTAAAAAATAATTCTAAACTAATTACGGTTAAAAATAGTAATTCAATGCCATTTAATATTTTTACCCTCGATAATAATTGTAAGTATCAGTTTAAAATCCCTTTTTTCTTTGATCAAAATAATTTAATTGTAATTAATGTCAAAATCAATAATGTTAATTGCCCGATGACGTTAGATACTGGTGCTAGTACCAGTATGTTTACGTATGACTTAATTAAAAAATACAATTTAAAGCTAACTTTATTAAATGATCATGATACCCATTGGGGGATAAGTGGGAGTTGTAAATCACAGACTTGTAATATTAACACCTTAAGTATTGGTCCACTTATTTTAAATAACTTAAAGGCAAGTGTAACCAGTCAGTCAAATGCTAAACGACCACTGTTAGGCTCCGACGCCTTACGTAATTGGCTTATAAATGTAGACAAGGTAAATTTGGTGATTACCTTTAAACAGGACTAACTAAATTTTAATCGCCACCAGCACTTTTGTGATGTATAGCTTTTTGAATTTCATCATTTGAGGCCAATTTAGTAATTACGCTAGCGCCGGTATGCATTTCCTCCGAAGCAGTTACTGCGACAAGATCACCATCTTGTAAATTGCCACCTAAAACTTCAATCATATCACCCATCGGCTGCCCGCGCGTAACTTCAACCACATCTAGCTTATTATTTCTAATTCTAACTACAAATGTTTTTTCTAGTGAAGTTGTTACCGCTGATGCTGGCACAAAGGCTGTTGGATAATCGCGCGTTGCCCGCCAGTGAATCGTAGCAAACATACCTGGCTCTAACCGGTGGCTTTCATCCCAAATATCTAATTCAACTGGCTCGGTTCTAAATTTATGGAGTAGTGAATAAGCTGGCCTGGCTAAAATACCAATAAAATTAACACCAGGATAGGCTGGCACACTAAAACTTACTTTTTGACCAATTTTCATACCACCAACTACTGTTTCAGGAACAGCCACAACCACCCTTAAATGAACACGTTGCTGTACTCGAACTAAAGCCTGAGAATTATCCGGCGTATTTACGAAACTGCCTTCGTGAACATTACGTTCAGTAACTACACCATCAAATGGTGCCGTAATCGTTAAATACTGACGCATATCTTCAACCGATTTAAGTTGGTGTTCGCTAGCTTTTACTCGATCGCGCTGAGCTAATAAATAACTTTGAGCCGCTAATACCAATTTATGCAGAGAGTTTACACATTCCTTATCACCTTCAACTTCTTTTTGGGCAATATCCACTTCATTTAAAGCTACGGTTCCGGGAACTTTAGCAGCTTGGGTCAAGCGCTGAGCCGTTAAGGTATCAGCAGCCAGTTTTGCTTCGGCCTGCAATTGATCAGCTTTAGAACTTTCCAGTTTGGACTGAGCTTCTAACAACCCACCTTTGGCTGCACTGACTTTCGATTCAGCTTCGCTACATTCAGCTTCAAGTTCTGGGGCAAATACCTTAATCATTAATTCACCCTGTTTAACCATTGAGCCCCGATCAACTCGAATCAACTTAATGAAACCCGGTACTTTAGCATAAATGGGCACATCTTGAAAAGCTAATAACTCAGCAGTAAGATCCATATTTCGATCCAATTTTTGTCTAACCACTCTTGAAGCTAAAACAGTTGGAACCTGTGGGCCATTAGCTTTTTCTTCTTCTTTTTTCTGGCTGCATGAAGAAATTAATAAAACACTAATTAGTGGTATTATTTTAAAAAAACTTTGTTTATTTATTATTGCTTTCATTTTAAATTTACCTTTTCTTCATTTACTGTATAAATTAACTTCTCTTCCCATAATTTTATTATTCAAAACCAATCTTATCATCTTCTCAAGAATAAACATCGTCTGGATGCATAGTTGGTTTATTACGACTAGTTTTGCGTTGGACAATACCAAAAATTAAAGGTACAACCATAAATACGGTTGAAGTGGAAAAAACTAAACCACCTATAACAGCTCGCCCCAATGGTGCATTTCGATCACCACCTTCACCAAGACCTAAAGCCATTGGCACCATACCAGCTATCATGGCGATAGAAGTCATCATAACTGGTCGCAACCGTGATACCGCTCCACCTAAAGCCGCATCCTCAGCACTCATACCATCAAGACGTCTAACCTCGGAAAAGTCTACTACTAAAATTGAATTAGCAACCCCAATACCTATTGACATAATCGTACCCATAAACGACTGGACATTTATCGAAGAACCCGTTAATTTAAGAGCGATAAGCGCTCCACATAAAATAGCTGGTGTTACAGATAGTACTATTATAGCTAGTCTTACCGATTGAAAATAACCAACCAACAGTAAAAATATTGATACAACGGCAAATAACACCCCAAAACCTAGACTTATAAAAGTGTTATTCATAATTGGTACCTGACCACGTACATTAACTTTAACACCACGAGGTGGTGTACCTAAATTTTTAATAGCCTTATCAACTTCACTAGCTGCAAAACCCAAATCATTACCAGCAATATTGGCAGTTATACTTACCATACGTGCCATATTATAACGATCATATTCACCAACCATAGTACCATAATGCGTATTAGCCACATCACGAATAAATGGGCCTTCGTAATGTCCTGTTTTAACTGGCGTAGATTCAACATCATTAATTGAAGTTATTTCATTCTGGGGAATTTGAACCTGAACCTGATATGACATACCACTATTAGCATCCCGCCAGTATACTGGTGTTACAAATCGACTCGAATAAGTTGATGATACAAAAGCATGACCTAAAGCAGTTAAATTAACATTTAACTGACCAGCTCGGATTCTATCCACATCAACAACTAAGGTTGGATAATCCAAAGGCTGAACAATAGTTACATCTTTTAGATAAGTAATTGCTTTCATTTTTTCTAATAAGGCTCTGGCATATTGCGTATCGCGCGGAAAACTAGGGCCATTAACATCAACTTGAATTGGGGTTGGCGCACCAAAATTCATAATTTTATTAATAATATCACCAGCTTCAAAAGTAAATGAACATTTAGGAAATTCCTTAGCTAATCTAGCTCTTAATTTATTTTGGAGATCATGCATGATAATATTAGCTTTTTCATTAATACCAACTAAGATAACTGATTCTTGAGGACCACTAGTCCACAGATAAGCATTACTAATAGCGTAACTCGGAGGCTGGGTACCAACGTAAGATACTGATACCTCAACGTTTTTCTTACCACCAGCTTCTTCATTAATTATATCTAGTACTTTTTCGGTTATATCAAGTGTTCGCTCAATTCGTAAACCAGTTGGAGCCCGTAATCTAAGCTGAAACGCAGATGGATTACCTGATGGAAAAATTTCAGTGGGTAAACTAGGGAAAAGAATGAAGATTAAGGCTGGAACGCAAGTTACATAAACCAGCAAAATTGGCCATCTGATTTTATAATTAAAATGCACAACATTTTTATACAGACTTTGGATTTTGCCCATAAAGCCACCATGCTCTTCTCCTTCATGTTGGCCATGATGACTTACATTATCACCATCATCATCTTTATGTTCAGCATGTTTTAATAACCAACAGGATAAAACTGGTACAAAAGTATTGGATAATATATATGAAGAAATCATGGCAAAGCCAACCGCTAACGACAATGGAACAAATAAGGCTTGCGTTGATCCGCTCATAAAAAATGATGGCGCAAATACAGAAATAACCGATAACATAGCCAGTAGTCTGGGCGTTACAACTTCTAATAAAGCTTCCCAAACTGCTAGATATAGGCGTTCTCCCTTACCTAAATGCGTATGAATATTTTCAATGGCCACAGTGGCTTCATCAACTAAAATACCTACAGCTAGAGATAATCCACCTAAAGTCATAATATTAACAGTTTGGCCACTTATCCATAAACAAATAACAGCTGATAAAATAGCGATGGGAATATTTAAAATAACCACTAAGGCACTAGGAATATCCTGTAAAAAGATTAATACCATTAGACCAGTTAGGCCAGCACCAGTTAGACCTTCAAATAATACACCTTGAATTGCTCCTGTCACATAGACCGATTGATCTAATTCATACTTTACACTGATATCTTTAGGTAAGACATTTTTAATTTCCGGTATGGCCGCTTTTACTTCATCAACAACGGATAATGTCGATGCATCAGCTGTTTTGGAAATGGCCAGATAAACAGTCTGGTGCCCATTAACCAAAGCATAACCAGTGGGGATATCGATAGTATCTTGAATGCGGCCAATATCTTTTAAATAAACAGCTGGTCCAGATCCCATGGTAAGTGGTAAATTACCTAATTCCTGGATATCGGATACAACTGAATTAATCGTTGCCATGCGCTGAAGTTCGCCAGTTCTTACAATACCTGAAGGCATAATCGGATTACCATTAGCCAAAGTTCTTACAATATCTTCTGGACCCAAGTGATATTCTTTTAATTTTTCGGCATTCACGCTAATAACTATTGAGCGCTGGTTGCCACCAAATGGTGGTGGCATAGATACTCCTGGTAAAGTCGAAACTTTCGGCCGCACTCTAACATAGGCTAAATCCTGAATTTCGCCAACCGATCGGGTGGGACTATCCATAACTAAATAACCTACCGGAACTGACCCAACGTCAAAACGGATAACAAATGGGGTAACGGTTCCTGGTGGCATATAAGCGCGCGATCGTTCGACCTGAGCTAAAACTTGCGACATGGCATCAGCCATATTCATTGAAGGTTGGAAATAAACATCTAATACAGCGGCACTTTGAATAGACTTAGATTCAATATGATCAATACCACTAATATACAAAAAATGTTGTTCATAAAATGATACAATGAAACCTTCCATCTGAGCTGGATCCATACCACCATATGGCTGAATAACCGATACTCTGGGCACTTTTAAATCCGGGAAAATATCGATTTTCATTTTAGTAATAGCAAATATGGCCACGAGGACAATGGCGCTGACCAATACCATTATGGTAATTGGTCGCTGCATTGCTAATCTGACTTGGTCTTCACCCACGAATATTACTCCTTAATGCGTACTCATACTAGCTACTTGGCTTAAAAATGGTTTTAAATTACCATGGACATTAGCTGTAGCTAACAAAGCTTTCCAGACCCCAATTCGCGCCGAGGCTTCTTGCATTACGGATTTAGCCAATAACTGCTCAGCTTCAGCTACCTGGGCAACAGTTCCTAAACCAACTTCATAGCGCGTTCGTGCCTTAACTGTCGCATCATTAGCTGCTGCTACTTGAATTGGCATATTAGCCGCCAATTCAATAGCGGCTTTAACTTGTGCTTTTGCTCTAAAATCTTCGGTTTGCAAACTTTGCATAATTAAATTATAGCTTTGACGTTCAGCTTGAACTTTATACAATTCTACTTTACGAGCAGCTTTGATTCTAAAAAAATCTAAAAAAGGAAAATCCATAATCATAGCAACATCATAGTTTGGCGCTGAGGGCAAAACACCTCCACCATAGGCTGCTGTAGATCGCCCCGCAGTATTTAAGCCAGCTCCTCTAAAATTAAGGCCACCCAGAAAGTGAAAAGTAGGAACGTACATTTTATCAAAAACATGAACCCGAGCCATCGAAGTATTAATAATTGCATTGCCAGCTAAAGCTAACGGATGTTCTTTAAATACCGGTGGATATTGTTGCGTCAAAGTAGGCTGGGATATTTGCGCAATCGATCCAGGATCGATATCAATTTTTTTTCCACCTAAACCAATTGAATATGATAAATCAGCAATAGCAATTTCTAACTTATAACGTGATTCTATTAATTGATTACGCGCTTGAGCTAACTGGGCATCAGCCAAAGAGGCATCAGCTCCTGGTCTTAAATCAGAATCTACCAGGGTATGAACCATGCGATCAAAAGTATCAAAACGCTCAACATTAGCTTGACTGGCTTTTAGTTGTTCTTGCGCCACAACCACATCGAGAAAACCAGCTGCAGCACGAGTGGCTACATCAAGCTTGGTCGAAGCATAACCTGCTTCGGTCTGACTTAACTCTGACTTAGCTACGTTAATTTTTGCTTTATGTAAACCAAAATCTAAAGGAGCCCAATCTACTACCGTACCAAGACCACTGAAAAAATATCCTTTCATGCTAACCGATGGATTACCTGGACCCATATTAGCTGGAAATACATCAGAAGAAAACATCAACTGGGTAGTTTTATTATGGGAAGCAAAGATACTTTGATATTGTAAATCAGCTTCGGGCATATATTCTTTAATGATTCTCAAACGTATATTAGCTTTTGCAGCTTGAATAAGAGCCTGTTGTTGAAGAATTCTTGGATAATTAACTAATGACATCGTAACACACGCATTTAATGTTAGTGGTTTAGAAATTTGGGTGCGTAACTGTAAAGGTCGATTTAAATCAATTATTGAATTTTCAGTAGCAATTACTGAATTTACCGTAAAGATTAAACATGAAAATATTAAAACAACAGTTATAAAGAAGAGTTTTAACAAAAATATTGATTTATTCATGGATTAGAAATTTTATTATAAAAGTATTTGAATTCAAATCGAGATAATAATTAACAGCTTAGATTAAGTGAAACTAATAATAAAGGGCTTACTGACACTGTAAAGCCTATATTTTAAACTTAATCATTAATAAGTAATATAGTCGTGATCAATTTTAGTTTAATAAATCATTATGAATATAATTTGTTAATTATTAAGACTAAGCTATATCTTTAACGGAATTTATCCAAACATTACAATGTAATAACTGATTTAGATATATACTACAATTAATAATCACTTTTCAAGATCAGGAAGATTTCAATATGCGCTATTTAAACATCATTATATGTGGCTTAACCTTGTTAACTCCTGTGGCTTTGTCTAAACCAGCCTATATACATACCCCGCCAGCAACGCCAAAACTTGATTTTTTTACTTTACCTAAGCTAAATTCAACGATTTTAATTGCCAAAAATTATGGTTTGCCTAATATATCTAATAAAGGTTATGGGTTTCATCAAGGCGGTTATGGGTTTAAACATTTGAAAACACTTAATGACTATGACCAAGATGAAAATGCAACTTGGGCTGATACAAGTTTTGGGCCTTCAATGTCTTACGGACATAGACCAGGAGCCACAGTCTGGGAACATCTTGGCTGGTATCGTGGCAGCCACAGTGGCCGGTTTGGTCATGCTAGCCATTAGAAATAGTGTAGTTATTAGAAGTATTAATATTTTTAATTAAACAGTTTAATTAAAAATACTTTGTTTACAAGTTATAATATTTTAAAGTAACTTGAAATTATAACATTTATGAGCGACAACAACGACTTAAATCCTAATGACATTTCTTTATTTGGTAATGTTGATTCTTTTGTAGGGATTACCCTCAACGAAAATTATCAAATAACTGAATTGCTTGGCGAAAGTAATAATAATCTTACTTATTTAGCTAAGAATTTAAATAATAAAAATATTCCTGATTTAATAATTGTCAAAATATAACCAGTAATTACGCAAGCCATTTAAATGACTTGCCGCAATCATTTCCTTTAACATTAACGCAATCATCCAATTTTATTGCCCGGATTGAATCACTGACGTTTAAAGCCTTAGACAAAAATCCAAGTAATC
>DAHXLC010000139.1 GCA_027371815.1 Candidatus Melainabacteria bacterium
ATCAAAGTGATATAAACATTACCAGTCTAATAAATTCAGTTTACTGGCAAAATAAATCAGAAGTTTTTATTCAAGAAAACAATTACACTGAAGCAACAAAATCACTCTATTTTGCGTGCCTATCCTTAATGGTTGAAAATAATATAATTAAATATGATTACAATAAAACTAATTATGAAATAGGTAAAGCTCTGTTTAAACATCAACAGCTAAAGGAAAATTTTCTGATTATTGCCAAAACATTTGAGAAAGCTTTTTTTGGTGAATATCAGCTTAAGATTGAAGATTACTATACAGTTAAAGATTCATACGAATTTTGTAAAGACTATATTAAAAAAACTGGTATTACAAATGAAAAATAAAGATACCATAAAAATTATTGCATTATTGTTCTTGCTAATTGTTTTAATGTCATTGTTTGTTAAATATCGAAATTTTTCAGCTTTGGATGCACTTATCCCTGAAGAAACTCCTAATCCATCTATATACAATACTAAATTATCGGGACTTTCTGAATTTTATAAAGTTCTAAATGAAGTCAATTTAAAGCCAAAAATTTGGACTCAAGACCTGGCAGACATCAATAAAATTGATGGTCTTTTAATATTTTATGGAAATAAGAATAAACTAGATGCTACTGAGCTTGTACTCCTTACCAATTGGATCAAAAATGGCAATATTTTAATCTGGTTTGATGATTTTAGCAATGAAGAACCTTATCGATCATTTTATAAAAGCTTCAATCTTAAAGTTAGAAGTAGTTTAATAAAATATAAAGTCAATTTTAATTATCAGGCCAATGTACCGCTATCACATAAATATACAGTCATTGATAATAATTTTGTAAATTTCAACCTTAAAGATAATGATATTAAAACTTTTAACTCAATATTATCTACTAATGCTTGGGAATATGTGAAAAACCTATCTTTTGAAACTTATTCATTTCTTTATGAATTTAACCGCATAAACAGTCCATTTGAATCATTTATATGGGATTTTATTCGCATCTATAAAGTTAACCAAGGTGGTTTAATACTTATTAACGATAGCTCATTTATAAACAACACAACATTGATTGACAACCGCTGCTTTGATAATTTCCAATTTATTCTTAACATTCTAAAACAAACAAATAAATCTATATACTTTTATGAGCCAAAACGAAATACCACCATCTACAATAGTAACAGTGTCTATAGCTATATGCTTAAGGGAAATAATAAACTTATCACTATCCAATTATTTTTTATATTTATGATATTTATGTTAAGTCGGATGCAGCGTTTTGGCAAAATTCGTCCTTTAGCTAATCAGAGGGTTCTTAGTCAGACTGAATACATGGAAAATATGGCATTATTTTTACAATCAAAAAAATTAAACTTTTATGCTTTTGAAACTATTTTAAAAGCTTTTCTAATTAGTCTTAGAAATCATTTTCAACTTAAATATGATATCTCCCTAAACGAAATATTACTTGACAGCAATATACAAAAAAATCAAGAATTAATAGCTTTATTAAATAATTTAAATAGTCTTAATGAAAAAAACCAATTAGCTAGTACAGAATTAATTACAATCGTAAACAAAATGGATCAAACCATTTTAAATTTAGGTATTAAATAGCTAAAATCTTATGTATAATCAAAGTTAACAAAGACTTTTTATCAATCAACTATGAATTCAATAAATCTTAACAAAATTTCCACTCTACAAAATAAGCTTAATGAATATATTCTTGGTCAAGATAAAATCATTGACTTTATAACAATATCGTTAATAGCAGGTGGTCATGTTCTTTTAGAAGGTGTACCAGGAACAGCTAAAACTTCACTAGTAAAAGTCTTAGCCAGACTCTTAAATGCACCCTTTAAACGAATACAGCTAACTCCAGATATGTTACCATCCGATATTACTGGTACCAGTATGTATGATTTTAACACGAAAAACTTTCATATTCATCAAGGGCCTATCTTTTCGAACTTAATTCTAGCTGACGAAATCAATCGTACCCCACCAAAGACTCAGTCAGCTCTTCTTGAAGCCATGGAAGAACGTCAGGTAACCATAGATGGACAAACTCAATTTTTATCTGAATTTTTCATGGTAATTGCCACTCAAAATTCAATAGAATTTGAAGGGACTTATCCTTTACCAGAAGCCCAATTAGACCGCTTTATGTTTAAGTTGAATTTTAATTATCCTGATGAAGTAAATGAAATTGCTATGCTAAAATTATGGCAGAATTCACGTCAAAAAAAACTGATTCAAAATATTGAACCGGTAATATCAATTGATGAAATTCTTGAGCTAAGACAAGAATTAACCAAAATCACCATTGATGATACCATTTATGAATACCTCGTTAAATTATCAAATGTTTCTCGTAACTCAGCTAGCGTACTTCTTGGTGCTAGCCCAAGAGCCACCTTAAACTGGCTGATAGCTGCTAAGACTACTGCTTTTATTCAAGGTCGGGATTTTGTTACACCTGATGATGTAAAATTTGTAGCTCAACCAATTCTCGAACATCGTCTCATCTTAAATCCTGAATCAGAGCTCGAAGGTAATACAATCAGCCAAATTATCAATTTATTACTAGAACAAGTAAAAGTTCCTCGGTAGAATCATGGTTTTAAGTAAGCAATTACTGGTTTTACTATTACTACCATTGATTCTGGCCATACTTGCATATAAATATGAAATTTGTACATTGTTATTTTACTTTTATGATTTCGGCTTATTTATTTATCTAATTGTTGATGTCATAAAAACCAAAGCTCATAAACTAATTACTATATCCAGAATTTGTGATTCACGGCTTTCATTACAGCACAAGAATCCAGTTAAAATTATTATCAGTAACAATAATAATTATAGTATTTTATTAAAGGTCAAAGATAATTATCCGGATTTTATGACTTGCGATACCATAGAAAAAAACATTAAAATTCCACCACTAGCTAATGCTGAATATATTTATAATCTAATTCCCCATAAACGCATAAAATATAATTTCACTTCAATCTCTTACCGTTACTTAAGCTATTTTGGTCTATTCTATAAACAGGTTAATGTTAGTGCTCCTCAAGAAGTCTTTGCCTTATTTGTCAAATCTCAGCTAAATAATATTTTAATTAAAATTTCAAAAAGTACCGCAATTGGCGAACTAAAACAGAATCGTAGCGGTCTTAGCACAAATTTTAGCTCCCTAAAAGAATATGCTCATGGTGACCCCCTGCGTTATATAGATTGGAAAGCAACAGCTAGATATGATAAACCAATTGTAAAGACGTATACAAGAGAAAATGAACAGAATCTATTAATTCTCGTTGATGCCAGCAGAATTATGAACAGCCATCTTAAAGGTATGACAAAATATGATCACGCCTTAAATGCTGCTTTTGGATTAGCCTTAACGGGTTTGCTTCATAAAGATAATGTCGGTATTGGAATTTTCGCTGATAAACCTTTGCTTTATTTAAAACCAAAACGAGATTCTAATTATATTAATACAATAATTGAAGCCTGTGCCAGTATAAATGCTATAAGCAATGAGGTTGATTATATTACGACACTTTTATATTTTACTAAACATTTAAAAGAAAGAAGTTTAGTGGTTATTCTAACTGATATAACCGATGAAATAAGCTCAAACTCCCTGCTTAAGTGTATTCAGATTATTAATCATAAACATTTGACATTTGTAGCCACTATTTATGACAAAGAAATAATGACTTTAGCGAAACCTAACTATAAATCAATTCCGCAAAACCTCAATAGCCTATTTAAGAGGACTACTTGTCTAAATATGTTAAATGATCGTCATTTAGCCTTAAGTAATTTAAAGAAATCAAAATGCCTAATCTTAGATAGTCCAATTGAAGATTTTAATACTGAACTAATTAACAGCTACATTAATATCAAATTAAGAAATAAAATATAACCTATCGATGAAGTTGTAAAGAAGACTAAAAGCTTTGCTAAATCAGTCTAATGTTTGTAGGGTTAAAGGTAATCCTGATGATTTTTATTATTTTCAATAAGTTAAATCGTTTGTATTTAATGTTTTAAAGGCTCATTTATGCTTAAAATATAATTATTGAGGAGATTTTTGTGGCAAGTATTCAAGAAGTAGTTATCGTATCTGGTTTAAGAACACCAATTGGTGGTTACGGTAAGGCTTTAAAAAAAATTCAAATTGACAGCCTGGTGGGTAATCTAATTGATGCGCTCTTGCGTAAAAGTAATATAAACAATCAATATATAGATAGTTTATATTTAGGTCATGGATATCAAAACTCATTTTATCCAAATACCGCTAGATGTGCCATTTTAAAATCAGCTTTACCTGTTACAGTTCCCGGGGTAACGATTCAAAGGCAATGTGCTTCGGGGCTTGAGGCAATTAATTTGGCGGTCAAGGAATTACAGTTAAATAATGCTTCAATAATTATCGCTGGTGGAGCTGAATCTTTGTCAACTGTTCCTTATTTATTACCAGCGGATATGCGGTTTAGTGGTTTTTTTGCTAAATATATTAAATTTGGTCCACGTCCTATTATTTTTAAACTGGCTAATGATGGGCTTGCGCCTACTAAATTAGTTTGGGATCTTAAAACGGTTTATATGGCCGGAACGGCTCAAAGACTAATGGATACTTTTAATATTACCCGCTATCAGGCTGATGAGTATGCCTTAAGATCGCAAGTCTTAGCTTTAGCTGCCCAAAAAAGTTTGCGTTTTAATCAGGAAATTGAGCCGGTATTATTACCTAATCGTGGGTTTATGTTAAAAGATGAACATCCACGTCAAACCAGCCTCGAAAAGTTAAGTGCATTAAAGCCGGTTTTAAAGACACAAGCTATAACCGCAGGAAATAGTTCGGGGATTAATGATGGCGCTTGTTTGGTTTTATTGGCTCAAAAAACTATTGCTAATGAAATGAATTTAAATATTTTAGCAACTTATGTTGATAGTTGTGTGGTGGCATTGGATCCATATCAAATGGGATTAGGACCAGTTTTTGCCATAAAAAAATTATTATCAAAGCAAAATTTAAATATAGCAGATATTGATTTATGGGAAATAAATGAAGCCTTTGCTGTTCAATATCTGGCTTGTGAAAAACTGTTAAATCTTGATCGAAGTAAAGTAAATGTAAATGGTGGATCCAATGCCACCACACAACTATCAACATAAGTTGCTAAAATATTT
>DAHXLC010000173.1 GCA_027371815.1 Candidatus Melainabacteria bacterium
ATATTGTAAGTGTTGGTAAAATAAATCTCCCTGAGGTTGGCCAAACAACTAATGGAGTAAGTAATCTTGGTAATGGGGTATTATCAATGCCACTTACTACCTTTAATGATAATTTTACGGCCTTATACTTTATTACCCCAAATAAAAAAAATATGCAAATTTTAAATAATATTACTGAAACCGAAAATTAATGTTTAAAAAAATCACCAACCGCATAAGGAACAGTAAATGGCCCAGCTTGAGTATGCCCTGAAATAATTTGTTTAAAGCTATTATCATCACTAAAACTTTCGCTTAAAGTTGGTATCGGTTTAAAACTAGCATGGTCTACACTAATAATCATATAAGGTTTTTGAATTATGGCAATTTTATAACCTAACGGTAAAAATTCAACTAAGTCATTAAGCTTATTTTCAGGCAATAATATTAAATATTTATTTTTAAAACTTAAATTTTGAGTCAAGTTTTCACCGTGAAAAAATGTATTAATTGGCTTGCCGTAGTAAAACTGAACCGATGGTTTAAACCCTTGAAAAAAAATAGCCGGATCATTTTGATTTTTTAAATAAATAGCTAATTGCTTTAAACTTGCCTGTTTGTTATTAATATATTTATTTAAAAACGGACTAATTAACATTGCCTCAAAAAACACAACGCTAAAAATGGTAAGATTAATGACTCTAGTATAATTGTGTTGCTGATAAGCTTTAATGATTTTAAAAGTCAGATAGGCCAGAATTAAGGAAGCTACAAACAATAAGAGTTTAACAAGCAGAATAAGATCAGTAAAACAAACAACTAAAACCTGACAAGCAATAGCTAACAGTGCTTGAATTAAAATAAAAAACCATAATAATACTTTAAATTTTTTGTGCACACTTGTAAGACTGTTTTCAATACCAGTAACTATTAATATAGCTAATGGACAAATCATTGGCAAAATATAGGTATCAAGTTTAGTTTTCGAAATACTAAAAATCAAAAATGTTGTTAAAGAAAATAAAAGTAAAAAAATATTGCTTAAATATCTATGATATGGCAAATTTGGCGTTTTATTTAAGACTACAAACGGCAAACCAAAAATCCAGGGGAATAAACTATACAAAATTACCGGAATAAAATACCAGATTTTAGTTTTACTCATATTCGTTCGACCTAGAAATCGACCATAATTTTCATAGAGCAAAAAAACTTTAATAAATAATCCTTTAGTTTTTAAAGTAATTAATACAAACCAAGGTAAAACCAGTGCAAGAAAAATTAATACTCCTTGAATGATATGTAAGCGTTTAAACCATTTTATAAACATTAACTTCTTTAGCTTCAAGACCAGAAAAGCTAAACTCAAAGGCATAGCCAATAATACTATAGCTGCAGGCCCTTTAGTTAAACAGGCAACAGCTAAACCTAGATAAATAAATATCCAATAAAGCTTAGTTTTAAAAGTATTTATACTCAAAATAAAAGCATATAAAGCCAAATTAAGACTAACACCAAAAACAATGTCAATTGGCGATAATTTAGTATTTAACACTAACATTGGTGCTGCCAATGTAATTAAAGCTACCCACCAAGCAGCCTTTTGGGTGTAAATTAATCTTACAAAAATATAAACAATAAAACTATTAACTATGGCTACTAAAGCAAATGGAATACGACCAGCCCATTCATTAATACCAAACACCTTAAAAGCCATTTCCACAAGCCAATAACTTAACACTGGTTTAGAAAAATAAATTTGATTATTTAAAATTGGTACCAAAAATTCATTATTATTAAGCATTTCTAAACCTGAAGCAATATAATAAGATTCGCCAGGATCGCTTATCGGATAGAAAAAAACAGGAATGATATAAATCAAAACTCCAACAAGTAATATACAAACAAGCTGCCATTTAGTATCAAATTTAACCAATAAATGCTGCATGAAAAATTGTCCAAATTAATATTTAAGTGTATTTATAGTACGGTTGTTTTCCGAGCGTAAACTAATTTACGCAAATAAAAAGCTGGTCTAAATCGTTCGCCAAATAAATTATATAATTCTTCTAAGTAATTTAAGCAATTAGCCAAACCAATATTACTAGCCAATTCCAGTGGGCCAATCCGCATGCCCAAACCTGTTTTTAAGGCCAAATCGATAGCATCAATACGGCATATTTTTTCTTGAATAACAAGAAAAGCTTCATTAATCATCGGTAAAAACAAACGAATATCAACAGGAACATTTGAACGTTGAGTTGGTAACGATTGATCAATTAATTGATAAATCTCATTATTAACACTTACTGGTTTTGGTTTATTTTCGCTATATATATAAAAACCTTTACCAGTCTTCTTACCCAAATAATTATTATTCACCATATTATTTAACAATTGGGGAAATTCAAAACGACTGCCATATTCTTTAAAATTATAATTAGCAACCTGAATACCAATATCAGCACCATTCATATCTCGTAAAGCTAATGGGCCAAGAGGCATAGCCATATCAATAGCAGCCTTATCAATTTCATCAATTTTGGCAACATTCCCCTGTAAACACCATAAAGCCTCATTCATATATCTAGTCAAAAGACGATTAACTAAAAAAGATGGGCATTCTTCAACTTTTACCGATACCTTATTGATTAAATTAGCTAATTGAATTATCGCCTGAATGGTATCATTAGAAGTTTCCATTGATGGTATAACTTCAACTAATTTCATAATATGAGCAGGGTTAAAAAAGTGTAATCCAATAACTTTATCAGGGCGTCGCGTAAAGGATCCGATCTGGGTAATCGAAAGGCTAGATGTATTTGTAGTTAGAATCGTATCTAAATTGCACCATTCGTCTAATTCCTCAAAAACTCGTTTTTTAATATTGATGGCTTCAGAAACTGCCTCAATAACAATGTCAACATCAGCAAATTCACTATAATCTATTGCCGGAATAATTAGTTTTTTCATAGCTTGTGCTTTAAGGGGATCTAGGCCTTTATCAATTTTCTTTTGTAAAAATTGGTCAATATTGTTTAACCCTTTTTCCAGCACTTGACTATCGGTATCTTTTAAGACAACTTTTAAGCCGCTCATAATCAATGCCATAACAATCGAAGAACCCATTGTTCCAGCTCCAATTACCGCCAATTTAGTAATTTGCATTTCCTCATACCCCTAAAATAGATTTTTTGGTAATTACAATTATATATTTTTCAATTGATTATATGGTAATTATTTAAATTTAGGATAAACTAAATTTAGAATAACCTTAAGCTTTTTTTATTTTTAACGACCAAAATGCCGAATTCACAACCAGCAACTAAGTATCGTAAAGCCTTAATTTTGCCAGGCGGGGGCAGCAGAGGAGCTTATCAGGTAGGCGCGAGCAAAGCATTATTAGAAGCCGGCATTGGTTTTGACTATGTCTTTGGTACTAGTATTGGCGCTCTTAATGCAACAATGATTGCGCAAAATTCTCTTTTACGGCTCACTGAATTGTGGTCAAATGTAAAAAGTAGTGACATCTTTTTATTACCGTCAGCAGCGCAAATTGGCAATGTAATTTTTGGGCACAAATTAGGCTTACTGGACACTAGTCCACTCGAAAATCTACTCTGGCGGGAAATTGATTTACCTAAATTACAATCAAGTCCAATGAAAGCTGGTTGGTGCACTACTGACATGTGCAGCTTAGAAACCAAACTATTTACAATCGATGATGTATTGTCTAAACAACATTTAATTAATATTTTAATGGCGACAGCTGCTATTCCCATCGCTTTTCCACCCCAACAAATAAATGGCGATGGTTTATGGGTAGATGGCGGTATTGTAAAAAACACACCTTTAGATCATGCCATTAAAATTGGTGCCGATGAAATTTATATGGTTTTATTAAATCCCGAAGTCATTAACGAATGCCCAACTAATATTTTCAAAATGATGGGTCGTTGTTTTGATGTTGTACTAGATGCATCTGCCAGGCGCGAAATAGATTCAGCGCAACTCTATAACCGCCTTTTAGAAAGTGGTTCAAAAGAATCTTATGGGCGTAAAAATGTAACCCTCCATATTTTTCAACCCAAGAACCCAGTAAACACTAGTTTACTGGAAATTGATCCTCAACGTTCCAAAGCTCTAATTAAAGCTGGATATCTAGATACTATCGATCAGTTAACGAAAAATTCGGGTAATTAATTTACGTGGACTTTTTTGGCTAACTTTAATCCAAAATTATCATTAGCTGTTTTACCATTATAAAAATTAGGCTGATTGGACGTTTTCACCAAGTTTAATACTTAAATCCGTCAGGACGAATATGAATCATTGGTTCTAATTCAGAATTTAATAACACGCCATTATTACAATTAGCAAAAATCACTTCATGATCACCAACTTCATAAGACCCGTCCAAAGTTAAATTTATATACGCTAAAGCCTCAGGAAAAATAGGACCAAATACAGTTTGCTTTTGAAATTTAATCATGTCAAATCGTTCTTCACTAGATAAACCAGGTTTACCAAAAGCTTTAAGAAATTGGTTGTTTTGAGCTGGTAAAATATTGAGCGTAAGCTTTTGAACAGCTTTAACTGTTCTCAGAAATGGCCGCGATTTAGCAAGTGAAAACATTATTTTAGCAGGTTTAAAAGCCACCTGTTGAACAAAACTACATAAAAGACCATCGAATTCATTTTCATTTTGAACCGTAATGACATAAACGCCTGAGACGATTTTGCCCAGAGCTAACCCTAATTGATCATCGTTATTATACTTATGAACAATATTTTCAGTCAATCCAGATTTTTCTTCCATAAAATTTTCCTATCTAACACAACAATCAATTAATTATACTTAGTTAACATATAAATACCAGACTAATACCAAGTAAAACTTAATATTGAATCATACGCTTAAAACCTACCCACAAAAGACCCTTAACCAGCCTAATAAAACGCCTATTATTGTTAAGGAAGATTATATTTTCACTTAAAATAACTTTGAACCAAATTCATAAACTGGCAAAGGATCAACCTCGTCAATTGATTAAATTCCCAATAGAGTTAAACTAAATTAGCAACCTATCTTATTAGAAGCTTTTCAGTAAAACAAATCAACATTAACCTTTTAAATTTACAATTTAGATTAAATTTTAAATTTAATCTAAATTGTAAATTTCTCCAATAATTTTCAAAGTCATACAATATTCACAAAAAAAGCATAATTGCTCAATTATTCTTTAAAATCAATACTCTTGCCAAGTCGCCAAGATTAAAAGATAATAATAATATAAGTCAAAATAAATTTACTAAAAAAATCCAAACCAGGTGTTTTATGTTTAATGATAATACAAATATATTATTTATTGATTATAAACCAACAAATATTCAGGACTTTGCCAAAATTCTTAAAGAAAATAATGCCCGTATAAATTTTACACATCATGAAACTCTTAATCATCAAGATCTTGATTTTACAATCTATAATCTCATCATAATTGATTCAAATCTAATTGATAAAAATTTACTAGATAATACCAAGCCTAAAAAAATCCCCATCATAGCGCTAACCCTAAATGAACAACCTCCCAATCAAACACCCAATCTTCAGTATCTACAAAAAACAATATCGCCACAACATTTTCTTACTAAAGTTAAAAATATAATTGAAAAAATTAATAAAAAAGAACAGTCAATTTCCCAAAACAATGTAATTGTTCTGGAAATTAACAGTGAAAGGCACGAAGATGTAAAAACATCTTCGTATACCAATATCGATGGGCAATTAATTTTTGCCACACAATTCATCGATAATCTCCCCATTCCATCAGCTCTACTCGATAACGAATTTAACATTATTAATGCCAACCATAAATTCTTAAATTTACTAAACAACACACCATTGACCCAGAAGAATAATTTATTAAATTTATTTACCGATTTACCAAAAAATCTCAAAGATCAATTTATCGATAATATCTTTAACTATAAAAATCTAGCTTATTTAAATTTCCAAAAAACCAAAAATTATTTAGATCTTCATTTTTGGCAATTTGAGCCAGAAACTATTCTAGTAACTATTTACGATCATACTAATCAGTCCATATACCTTAGGCAAATTGAAGATTTTGTCTCTACTCTAATTCATGATATCAAAAACCCTATTTTGTCAATTGATCGAATTATTGACTTTCTTATTGAAAATAAAAACAAAAAAAATCCTGAAGAGCTTGAAGATATATTTCGTCATTTTAAAAAATCAAACGAGTCCTTAATTGCTATTCTCAACAATATTGCGGATATTGCTAAATTTCAATCTGCATTAGGATTTTTGGCTTAAATTAACTTTTATTTATCTGTAAATTCAAAGATTAACTTGATTTTTGGCTCCCTGAATGTATAGTAATGTTAAGGGATCTAATAGTTTTAGGCTAACAAGGCTTGTTAAAGCCCTGATTAATATTGCTTGGTTTTGCACGGAGAATTAAGATGAAAATTGAATTATTACATATACCGGGTTGCCGTACTTATAAAAAAATAAAAAATATACTCGAATCTATTGTTGCTGAGGAAAGATTACCAATTGCTATTGAGACGACTGAAAGTGAACAGTCAAAGATTTTGCCTATGGTCAAAATTGATGGGCGGGAAGTTAATGACAGTCAATCGTTAAGTTTACGTGAGTTATTATGTAATACTATTTTAAAACGCTGGTATGAAATATACGAGGAACCATTAAAGCAATATTAGTAATTAATGGTATTTTAGTCTAGCTAAATTATATTGGCAATTTCACGATGTTTGTATTATGGTAATATCAGTAATAAACCTAGGTGTATCAATTTATTGTGACATTTGGTTTTAAGCTATTCGATGGCTATCTGTGGAAGGATAGCAATCTCGAAAATCATGGCTAAATATCATAGTTCACCAGGAATTGTAAATTTAAAAGTAGTATAGTTTTCGTTTGAATTACAAGTAATTGTGCCTTTATGTGCAGAAATAATTTGATGGCATAAATATAGACCAAGTCCACTTCCTGTTTTAGCTGATTTACCGGTTTTACCTTGAAATAAACGATTGAATAAAAGCTTTTGTTCCTTTTCATTTATATGAGCATTATAATTAGTGATACTAAATTCAAATTGATTATCGTTAGTAGCTGATTCAATATCAATTGTGTTATTTGGGTGTGAAAATTTTATGGCATTATGAAGTAAATTGCTAATGACTCTTTTAATAGCAATTTCATCGAGAGTAGTTTCAAAGTCTATAAGTTTTGTATTTACAGATAAATAAAAGTTAATTTAAGCCAAAAATCGAATAACTAATTCCAAATTATACACTAGTCATTTTAACTTTCGCCGCCCGAGCTAAATCATGCTTAGTACTACGTTCCAGTACATAAGCAAAAATCAATGGCGCCACTATAGTTGCGTCAGACTCAATGATAAATCTTGGAGTATGTTCTTCTAATTTACCCCAAGTGATTTTTTCATTTGGCACAGCTCCACTGTATGATCCATAGGATGTGGTACTATCAGAAATTTGACAGAAATAACCCCAGTAAGGACATTTAATTTGTAAATCTTGATGAACTAATGGAACAACACAAATCGGAAAATCACCAGCTATACCACCGCCAATTTGAAAGAAACCAACACTTTGGGTCTTACTTACATCTTGATACCACTTTACCAACTCCATCATGTATTCAGTGCCACCACGTACAATTTGGCATGAAGACAAATCACCAGCTATAACATGTGAGACAAAAATATTACCTAAAGTGCTATCTTCCCAACCAGGCACAATAATTGGTAAATTCTTTTGAGCGGCCACCATTAACCAAGAATCATTAACATCTATTTGATATTCAGATTCTAAAACACCTGATTTTAATAGTTTATACATAAATTCATGAGGGAATAACCTAACGTTAGCTTGGTCTGCCTCTTTCCACAATTTAAGTACATGATGTTCAATTTTACGAATAGCCGTATCTTCAGGGATACAGGTATCAGTAACTCTATTCATTCCACGCTTGCGTAACGCCGTCTCTTGAGCTGGAGTAAGTTCACGATAATTAGGTATCCGTTCATAATGATCATGAGCAACTAGATTAAAAACATCTTCTTCCAAATTAGCCCCAGTACAGGTAATAGCTTGAACTTTATCGCAACGAATCATTTGGGCTAACGACAACCCTAATTCAGCAGTGCTCATCGCTCCAGCTAAAGTAACCATCATTGCGCCATTATCGGCCAAATGCTTTACATAACCATTAGCAGCATCTTTAACTGTTGCGGCATTAAAATGACGAAAATGCTTATCGATAAATTCAGAAATTGTATTCACTATTGTCCTCCCCAAAATTATTAAGCTAACGGCAAGGGTAAGGCTAGTAGGCGCAATGGCGAAATTTCGACTTGAGTAACTAAGCCAAAACTAATAGCGCCAGTTACTGCAGCAGAAAGGTTGCTGG
>DAHXLC010000179.1 GCA_027371815.1 Candidatus Melainabacteria bacterium
TGTTAGCCTACCATGCCTGGACAAATTTGGTATCAGATGAAGCTAGTTACAATCAATATATCTGTTTATATAAACTAGCTTATGCCTATTATTTAAATAATGATATAGATAATGCGATGACCACATAAATTACTGGCGCCAGTACGAAATTTTTTTAATTCAGGTAATTCAACATCACTTGGTTCACCAACGGTTAAACTGATAAATTTGCCTTGACGATTTACCACTAATGATAGTGGATAATTTAATTCAAATGATAATTTAGCCATGGCATCAGCTGTTTCTAAATCAAGAATTTCATCGCTAGAAAAGCGATTTTGCAATAAACTTTTTAAGGCTTTAACCTTAGACTGTTTGATTCCGGGATATTTGGCTGTATTTAGTTTGGCGTGCAAATTATAACCTATTACTTGGGATTAAACTAAAAATAAAATATTCATTGCTTATTAGTATTTAAGAGGAGCATTTGTATTTTTTTAAGGGCAACTTCTAACCATTGATTGTTTTTTTCTAATATTTTAATATTAAGAGTTAAACTAGCTGTACGAATTTTTTGCAAATCAGCATTACCGTTTTTTTCTTGGAGAATTACTAAGAGTTTGTTTAATGTTTCCTTGGCATTATCTATATCATTATTTAAATAATAGGCATAAGCTAGTTTATATAAACAGATATATTGATTGTAACTAGCTTCATCTGATACCAAATTTGTCCAGGCATGGTAGGCTAACAAATAATCTTGAATAGACTGTTTTAGTTGCGACAATTTAAGATTATAATCAGCAGCCTCTGAATAACAGATGGCTTCTTGGAGGATATAATCATTTAATTCATCAAGTTCTTGGTCGGTTTTTCCGGGTAGGCCTGAATAAATTTGTGCGGCACTGCTAAAATCTTTAATTATTTTGATAATTTTAGCATTATCATTTGCATTATTATCCTTTATTTCATTAATTAAAAGTGTAGCTTCGCGACCATTCATATTAGCTAGATCAATAAAGCTTTGCGTTAAAATTATATTACGCCTGCGTTTAGTTGCAGTTATTTTCATACCTTCAATTAGCTGTTGGTATTCTTGTCTGGCCTTAGCAAATTCATTTAGTTGATCGAGGCAAAATGCATAATGCAAATGACATTGCACGGTGGGTGCAGCAGCTTTACCATGAATTTTATTGGCCAAAATAATTGCATCTTTATAAATATTACCAGCCTGTCGGTACTTACCTTCTTCCAATAATCT
Source organism: Candidatus Melainabacteria bacterium (assembly GCA_027371815.1). Taxonomy (GTDB): domain Bacteria; phylum Cyanobacteriota; class Vampirovibrionia; order Obscuribacterales; family JAKAZS01; genus JAKAZS01. The sequence continues at coordinate 1,241 of DAHXLC010000179.1, forward strand.
TTGCGCCGAACTAGTTAATTCTTGAAAAGCAACAACGGGATTGTAATAGCCACCATTAATATCATATTTTTTGGGATCGTTTACATTTGAAGGTGCTAGAAATGAACGCATAAAGTTCTCTTGCTCAGTAATGGATGTTTCTGATAATTTACTTCGTTTAACTTCGTTAGTAGGAAAATATTTATTTAAGTCAAAATTCCAATTAATTTGTGATTTATCCATTATTTTACTAGCTTGATAATTAGTAAAAACTAAAACGGCCAAGATTGAAGTGATGGTAAAAACTAAAATATATAAAAAAATGTTTTCCCGTAAAGAAAATTTAAGGTGGCGGAAATAATGAATTTTAATTTCATTAATTATTTTGGTAAAAAAACCCAAGAAATTATATTGGTATTCTTTAATTTCATTTAATTCTTTAAATATAGTTTTAGCATCACTATAACGCATACTAGGTTCTTTGGCTAAACATTTCATAATTAAAGCTTCTAACTTATCGGGAATTTTAATTTTCGGATTAGCAATTTCAAGACGTTGGGGAAATTCATTCAGATGAGCATACATGCTTTCCACAAGATTATTGACTTTATAAGGGGTTCGGCCTGTTAGCGTTTCATACATCAGACAGCCAAAAGAATAGATGTCACTACGGCCGTCCAATTTATCACCACGGCATTGTTCGGGTGACATATATAATGGTGAACCAAATATTTCGCCAGTTTTAGTTAATTTCATTGATTCTTCGTCTTGGTTGACGAGAATTTTGGCAATACCAAAATCGGCCAGTTTTACTAATTCACTTCCGTCGTCAGTTACCATAATTAAAATATTGCTAGGTTTAAGATCGCGATGAACAATATTATTTTCATGAGCATGATTTAAGGCACTAGCAATTTGTTTAAATAAATTTAGTGCGCGATCAATTTTTAGATATTTTTCTTCTTGAATTATTTGACTTAGAGATTTTCCTTCAATAAAATCTAAAACCAAATAAGGAAAACCTTGACTGGCAATATTTAAATTATATATATTGATAATATTTGGATGCGCTAAGCTGGCAGATGTTTTACCTTCTTGTTGAAAACGGCGAAAAATATCTTTATTGGACATTAATTGTGGCAGTAAGATTTTTATGGCAACGGTTTTGTTTAATAACTCTTGTTTACCCTTATAAACTAAACACATGCCTCCAGCACCAATAAATTCAATGATTTTATACGTATCATTTAAAGTTAAGTTAATTATTTTTAAAGGATCATTATCATTTAATATGTTTGACGAATTGGTTTGATCCTCATTGAAACTGAAGTCATTGGAGTCAAGTTGAGAGTTTGTTAAAGTCATTTATTACCAAAAAAAAATAACAAAACATTAATGTTTTAAAATCGTTATGTAATAGCATATAATTATAATCTAGTTTAGGGATTTATATATGACGAAGCCTATTTTAAAGCTTAAATTTAACTTATTTATTGTTCTTGTGACCAGTGTTAATCTATTGCCGGTTTATGCGCTGGAACGAATTACACCAACAACGCCAACAATTAATACTTTGCCTGGTGATTCTAGTAATGATGAAAATAGTCATACTCAAGAAGAAACCGCTCAAAAGTCTAAGTCTAAAGTGAAATTTTTCCCTTATGTAACTTCAGTGGTAACTTGCACTGTCGTAGGTACTCCGGTAGCGCTGGTGCGTCATACAGTTGATGAAATCAAACAAGGTGAAGTTGATTTAGTTGGCAAGTATAACAATATTATTTTTAAAACTATTGCTACAGGCATAAGCACACCTTATGGATTACTTAGTGGCTTTATGCAGTCTCCATTTTGGGGTATTCGCAATAGTGTAAAATATAGCAAAGAAAAGCCGTTTTCTAAGGAAGCCATGGGTTTAGGCAAATTGTAAAATGCATATAATCAGTTTAAATAGTGGCTTAAAAATGTTAATTTAAACAAATCTGGATTTAATTAAATGCATTTAGATCGTAATTTTTTGTTAGGCAAGGCTTATGCAATAGCGCCATACATCTTAGGTTTAACTTTAAATCGCCAATTACCTAATGGAGACATTTTAAGTTATCAAATTATTGAAGTAGAGGCCTATTCTACAGATGATCCAGCCTGCCATGCCTATAAGGGGCGAACACCACGAAGTGAAGTTATGTTTGGCATGCCTGGAATAGCTTATGTGTACATGATTTATGGCATGTATTATTGTTTAAATATTGTTTGTGAGCCGGAACATACTCCTGGCGCTGTTTTAATACGAGCCCTGGATAACCATAAAGCTAATGGTCCGGGTAAATTATGTAAAGTCTTAAATATAACCAAAGAATTTAATAAAATTGATTTACTCAATCCCTTGTCAAATTTATGGCTTAGCCAAGAGTCCGATTATGCAAATAAATCAAATTGTATTGAACAGTCGCAAAGAATTGGGATAAAATCTGGATTAGATAAGCCGTGGCGTTTTTTCTATAAAAATCATCCTAATGTGTCGCAAGCTAAAGGAATTAAGTCTAAAAACTTAGTGATTCTCTGATTTATTTCCCCAAAATAATATAATTGTAAAGCTGACTTAATTTGCCTTGCGTCTTGTCAATATGAGTTTAGATTGAACGATTAGTTGGTAAACTGTTCTGGTTGGCCAACGTTTTTTTTATGAATAAAATATGGGCGATAAGGGATTCGAACCCCCGACCTTCACGGTGTGATCGTGCTGCGCTACCAACTGCGCCAATCGCCCAAGTTTAAGTATTTTAACATAATTGATATGAGCAAAAAATTAAACCTTAACCTTCGTTAATTGAGTTACAATTAATTCCGCAAAATCTTGAGCAGATTGTGGGCCATTAGCCGTAATAAAATTATGGTCATGGATAAGTGGTTTGTCCTCGTACTTAACGCCATGATCAATTAAAACCTTGATTGCATCTTCGCTTGGCCAAACTGTTGCCGAAATACCTGATAAAATTCCTGCATTAGCAAGGCACACTGTTGATAGGCAAATAGCACAAATGAGTTTTTTATCCAGGTGCATTGTTTTAAGCAAATTATGTAAGGCTTCATCATTCCATAAAAAAGTTGGTGACCCCATTCCGCCAACGACGATAATGGCCATTAATTCATCGGCTTGAAGATCCTTAATTAAACATTGAGTTTTAACACTATAACCAAGCATACCTTTAGCTTGAGTTATTTGAGTTGAAGCAATTATGGTTTTAATATTGTTATTGTTTAATGCCTGATAGGGTAGTTTAAACTCTTCATCGCGAAAATCTTGAGGCGCAATAACTATTGCCACCGATTTATTACTGTTTGAATTCATGATTAATATCCTCACTATGATTTCTTAGTATAATTATAAGTTGAGTTATTAAATGTTACCGAATTTTCTATGAAATATTTAGTTTTTCGCAAATGTTCAGATATTATTAATAAAAGAACTTGAGGAGGTTTTAAGGATGATTGACCTTAAATTATTAAAAGACGATCCGGATTATGTTATTAGTCTTTTGCAAAGACGTAATGGCAATTTTAATCTGGATGAATTACGGCAGTTAAGCCTTGACCTTAGGCAAGCTTTAAATGATTGGGAACATTGCAATAAAAGAACTAATGACATCTCGCAAGCCTTTAAAACCGGAAAATTAAATCCGCAAGACATTGATAAGCTTAAATCCGAAAGCAAGGGATTAAAAGATAAACGCGAAAGTATTGAAAATCTTAAAAATACCATTGAAGAAAAATTATTGGCCTTGCAATTAATCGTACCTAATTTACCGCACGAAACTGTGCCTATTGGTGAAGATGAAAATGCTAATGTGGAAATGAAACGTGTTGGTGAACCAAAAAAAATTAAAAATCCAGCGCATCATTATGAATTAGGGAGTAAATTAAATATATTTGATTTTGAGCGTGGCGTAAAATTAGCTCATTCCCGGTTTACAGTCCTAAATACCAATGGCGCTAGACTAGAGCGAGCCTTGATGAATTTTATGCTTGATACTCATGCTAAAAAAGGCTATCAAGAAATTTTTCCGCCCATTCTCGTAAATCGACAGGCCATGATTGGCACTGGTCAATTACCTAAGTTTGATGGTGATTTTTATAAAATTGATAATGAAGATTTGTTTTTAGTACCAACGGCCGAAGTGCCGTTAACTAATCTATATGCTAACGATGTTATTGCGCAAGCTGATTTACCAATTTATCATTGTGCCTATACCCCTAACTTTCGCCGAGAAGCTGGTAGCGCTGGTAAAGATACCCGTGGCTATATTCGGCAGCACCAGTTTAATAAAGTTGAACTAGTAAAAATCTGCCATCCTGATAATTCATTTGCTGAACTTGAAGGCATGGTTAGTAATGCTGAATTTATCTTAGAAGCACTTGAATTACCCTATCGGCGCATGCTTTTATGTAGTGGGGACATGGGCTTTTGTGCAGCTATGTGTTATGATATTGAAGTCTGGCTACCAGCCCAAGACAAATATCGTGAAATTAGCTCTTGTAGTAACTGTACTGATTTTCAGGCTAGACGTGCTAACATTAAATTCAAGCCCAATGATGGTGGCAAAGCTCGGTATGTACACACCTTAAATGGTTCTGGATTAGCTATTGGCCGTACGTTATGTGCAATTTTGGAAAATAATCAACTTGAAGATGGATCAGTAGTGATACCAAAAGCCCTGGTTCCTTATTTTCAAGGCCAAGAAATTATTGAACCTGTATAATTTTAGCGATAAGTATCAAGAGCTGAATATAAAGTTGTTGGCGTAATCTTAAAACGGCTGGCTAAGTCATTGTTTTGACAAATATTATTCTGACTGGCTAGTAATATTTGATCGCAAAGATTATCTGTTTTAAGTGAAAAGTGTTTGATGGCTGAGATAAAATTTAAAGCTGTCTTTGCTTTAATATTAAAAATCGGCTTGTTTTTTTGGGTTAATTGCATAAGTTTAAGCACAAATTCTCTAAAAGTTAAAGTAGTATCACCACCAATTTCAAGGGTAAGCATATTCAGTAAATTAGTTTCAGTTAACGACTCAATACTAATTATAATAGCTTGGATAAGATCATCGATAAAAATTGGTTGTATAAGATTTTTACCATTATTTATCAATGGGATAAACGGTGCATTCTGAATATATTTGAGGTATTTTAAGACAAGTTTGCTATCCCTAATTCCTTTTGAACGCCCAATCACTAAAGCCGGACGAATTATAATATAATTTAGACCGCTTTGTTTAATTAATTCTTCCTGCGCCCATTTATTGCGGGCATATTCAGTATCAGCATCTTTATTGGCATTTAGGGTTGAAATTAAAATTAAGTTTTTTAAATTGTTTTTCTGACAGTTGTGAATAATTTCCCTCGTTGGTTCAAGATGAAGCTTTTTACTGCTATCACCATATTTAGGTTCAACTGAACCAATTAAATGAATTAGGACATCGGCATCTCGGGGCAGGTAATTTATGCTTTCGATTAATTTATGATTTGCGATTACATTTGCCCCAGCTGCTTTTAAAAAGGCAACATCGAGAGGATTGGATTTGGCACCAGTCAAACAATATACATTGTATTGCAAAATTCGTAATGATGCTACTAAATGGCTACCAATATAACCTGTAGCACCAGAAATAATAAGGGATTTTGGACTCATAATTTGTTTTTCCAGTTTTGCCAAAATTTATTGGCTAGGTAAATTTCCCCCATTTCACTGCCTTGAATTAAATGACCTATGAATTGTAAACCAAAACCAATTAGAAGTTCAACCAGTCCAGTCAGGAATTGTAATTTAATTAAACTGATAAATCCCCATAAAGTCAATGGAATTCCAATAATATGCAGGCATAAGTTAATCGGGTGACAATGCCTCAACCAATAATTTGTAGTAAATTTAGCTATTTGGGAGTAAAACATATATTAATCTGATAAAACCTTAATTTAAGTTACGGTAAAATCCTTTAACTGTCAATATAAGGCTTAATGGTTTTTTTCATACCTTCTTCAAAGCTTACGATATACGAATAATTAAGCAAACGCTTAGCTTTATCAATATTAAAACCTTGATTTACACCCATTAGCCTGTAAGCTGGAAGGGAAAGCCGCGATAATTTCTTTTTAGCACTTTTGGCTAAAATTGGCGTTATCACTGTAACCAAGCGACAGGCCAGATATGCCATTTTTTCATTTACTTGGCGGGTAACTGGTGGTAAATTTAAGGCTTTGGCTAACGTATCCAATAACTGTTTTTTTGTGACTTTAAGGCCATCAGTTAAATTAAATTTTTCCCCATAGGCGTTTGGATTTAAAATGCTAAGTCTGGTTGCCTCACACAAATTATCAATACCAATTAAATTGGTTTCTTTGCTGCCATCACCAATTATCATAACCTGATTATTCTTAAGTGAATTAACTAATCTTGTCACCCAACTGTTTTCATATTGACCGTAAATAAAACCTGGTCTTAAGATCGTTACGCGCATACCATTCTTGTCATCAAAGTCTAAAGCGAATTTTTCGGCTAAGATTTTACTATCGCCATAGGCTTCACCAGAATATTTAGGGACTTTTTCTTCCGTGACATCATAACAGTCTTTTACTCCGGTTATTACGGATAAACTACTCATATGAATAAACTGTTTGATATTAGCATTTTTGGCTATTTCTAAAATTATTTTTGTACCATGGGCATTGGTATTAAACAACTCAACTCTGGATCCATGAGGATCAATAATTCCTGCGGTGTGAATAACAATATTGGCTCCAGCAATAGCATTTTTCATTTGGGTTGAGTTTAAAATATTAGCTTTCCGCACCGTAACATTATTAATGGGCTGTTCATAATATTTTTGATTTCTGGTAATGGCAATAATTGGATAATTGTAGGCAGCTAGGAATTTTACTAAATGATGCCCTACAAAACCACTAGCACCAGTGATGGCAATGACCGGAACTTCTTCTTGATTCATTTTTCTACCTACAAAAAATTAAGGCTCGGGGAATAAAGTAAAAACATCGTCTAAATATATTATTCTAGTAATAGTTCGAATGAATTTAATCAATATTATTTTTGGCGCATAACATATTAGCATATCAAATATTAATCTATATTAGTTCTTGGGCAAATTTAGCTAATAGATATTTATTTAAACTTAAAATATTTATCAATGCCCCAAATCCACTATTTGATGTGGCTTGAAACTGAGTAGGGAATTTACTTGACAACAAAGAATTAGATAAATTATTTTTTAACAAGAGATTATTTCCGGCTCCTTCAATATTCATTAATTTTAAATTATATTCATTAGCTAGGATAAAAGCTAAATGTTGATTAGCCATAAATAATATATTACTTTCACCTACTTGAGCGCCTAAATGGCATTCAATGTTATTGGTATAGGCGATTTGAGCAATTGAAATAGCTGAACTTATCCCGCCATTTTTAGATATCCTAATATTAAAACCCCGGCAGGCACCAATAAGATTATGGGCATCATTAATACTGACTAATGATTCATCAGCTATTAAAGGAATAGTAATATTTTCTTGAATTGTTTTAATATCTTCGGCACTGCCAGAACAAGGTTCTTCGACGGAAGCAATATTATATTTCTTTAAGGCATTAACCTGATCAATAGACTCTCTTACAGTCCAGGCCGAATTGGCATCAATTCTAAGCGTAACTAGAGGTCCAAGAATTTCGCGGGCTAATTTTACGATGTTTACATTGTCCGCTAAATTGGTACCAACTTTAATTTTAATTGTCCGATAGCCTAAAAACTTGTATAAGTTTAGTAAAAACTTAAGTTTGTAATTGCTTAAATAGGGGACAACAGCACCATATTGAAGGCTAGCAATATTTAATTTAGGTTTCGTAATAAATAAATTACGAACTGGCATATCTTGAATTTTAGCGATACCATCACAAAAGGCAAGCTCAACGGCACATCTGGCGGTATTACCGGTGTCATTTTGAGCAGGATTTTTTAACAGCGTAAAAAAAATATTTAAAGCTTCATTATAATCATTAGCTTTAAAACCTTTAAGTAAAGGGATATAGTAATTTTTAATATCATTAAGGCAGGTTGAACTTGTTTCATTGCTTACATATTCACGCGGCACTGATTCACCAAAGCCAGATATAATCTTATTATCGTAACTAAAATCTAATTGAACGATTACATTAACAGTATGTTTACGACTAGCAAGGTTATGTTTGAAAGCCACTAAGAATGGTAAATTTACTTCGTAAAGGGTAATTTTTACTAATTTAATTAATTTATTTGACAATTTTATTTAACCATTCCAAAAGATAAGTAATATAGACATTATAACATTGAGCATCAAAGTCCAAGCAATGTGAATTTGTGGGAAATGTTTTGATTTCTTTTTGACCGGATTTTATTTTTGCAAACCAATTTAAAATTTTAGGACGATTGATAATTTTATCATCTTGCGCTAAACATAGTAGTATCGGTAAATCAATATTATTAAAGGATTGTTTAGTCATAAATATAGCCATAAAGTCAATTTTTAAGTTTTCAATATAAGCGTTTACTGTTAAACTGCGGTTGCGCAATGGATCGGTATTAAGATAATCAAAATAATCCGGATTAGTTGTTAACATAGTTGTAGTTATCGGCAGTGGTATTAAATCTAAATTTCGTTGCTTGAGTGCATAATAAACAAGCTTTAACTTATTTATAAAACTTAAATCAATTTTAGTAAAAATTGCTGGTGAAGTTAGAATTAAATAATTCGGTTTAAAAGCCAATTTAGCCGTTAATAATAAAGCTAGTTTGGCTCCCCAGCAACTGGCTAAGTAACCAATACTTTGATATTGTTTTACCGCTATATAATTTATAATTAATTCGCTATCCTTAATTAAATTATTGATACTTCGAATGTGTCCGCGTTGGCCACTACTTAAACCACAGCCAATGCGATCGTAAGCATAAACATCAAAGCCTTGAGTGGCCAAATTATTAGCCGTTTTACTAAACCATTCACTATGACCTTCAATACCGTGAAAATAAATTAACGCTGACCGATTATTTGGTTTCACAAAAGATCTTAAAGAAACACTTTCATGATCTTGATTTAACAGCTGAATAATTTGAGTATCAATAATTTGCTTCAATTTGGTTTATTGTTAGTTCGTCTAATTACTATTATAGCAAGCTTATCGTGTAGTATTTTAATAAGTTTAGTTTAATTGAGCCAATTCTATGAAAGCTAAATGATAGGTATCGTGCTTAAAAGATAAAATTTGTTTGATTTGAATTCTATTGACGAAATTTACGATTGATGTCAAGCTGAAATTAAGCATATAAATATAAAATAGTAAGTTTAATATTAGTTTTATTTTAGCCATAACCAATAAATAAATGGCGCTAAATTCATTATAATTCCTTGTTGTTTGGTGCTGTCTACTATTTTTGGGGTGAAGGTTAATTTATCAAGGTTAAATAGTTGCAAAACTGCGTATAATTAACATTGACTTATTGTTTTATCACCTTTTAAATTAATTAAGAAGTTTATAGCTATTAATAAATTATTTTTTTAACCTATGTCTGATAAATTATCCTGGCAAAACATCCAAGCCTTTGACAATTCAAGTCCGAAAAACCCGTTTGCCAATATTTTTATCAATCAAGATGTTAAGTCTGTTAATATACCCGAAACGACAATTAAAGAAAGTATTAACACCGCCCAAAACTTAACTTTAAATTTAGATAATCCCTTAATTAATAACTTAAGCACAGATTGTCCTAATTTAACAGAGTTAACAATTAATAATTTGCCAGCAAAAGTTCATTTAAGATTTTGGGCTGACTCAAATGGTTATTTCTTCTGGTTGCAAAATTCAGCAAATGAAAATAATCGCTATTATTTTCCGAGTAGTTTAAAAACTATTAACGTTAATGGGCAAAGTTTAAATGTTGAAGCTCAGAAAATAAACGTTAATGAAGGAATGATGAGAGCTGCTGGTGGTTTTGGTGATTTTACCAAGGCTACTAGTGCAATTAATTATTTTACGCGAATGTCTCGCTTATCTGATAATGTTTTAGCCATAGAACAAAAAACTTTATTTGACTCAGCACAAACATCAGATAATCCTTATTTTAAAATTTACTTATCCGATGTTGATGTCGCTTTAGCCCTTAAACCAATTATAAACGAGGTGTTAACAACCGGGAGCGCTAATTTAAAGAATCCGCAAACCCTGCAGTATTTAAATTCAGCCATCAGTCTGTTACAAAAAGCTGAAACCGAATCAATTGGTTCATTAAAACCATACGGCGAATTGCCTCCCCAAAATACGAATTTGCCTTTAGACCCTTATGGCATATATAATGGGATAGCTGGTTCACCATATTATTATGGATTTTGGGGTGGAAGCTTGAATCAGGCAAGATGTCGTGAAGTAGCTTTGACCTTTTTAAGAAATCTCATTCAAGTCAATGCTTTACCGCCAATTGAACTTCCGCCAGCTCTACCACCAGGATAAGCATGAAAAAAATTTCTATTTTAGGTTCCACGGGTTCAATTGGTACTCAGAGTCTTGAAATTATAAAATTAAACCCGGAAAAATTTCACGTTATTGGTTTAAGCAGTGGCAAAAATAATTTACCGGTACTAGCTAAACAAATTATGGAATTTAACCCGCAGCTAGTTTGTGTACCTGATAAGGAAGCTAAGGACAAATTGCTTAATTTGGTTAAAGATAATAATTTTGAAATTCTTTATGATGAAAATGGCTTAAAAGAATTTGTGATCAATCAATTATCTGATACCATAATTAGTGCGATGGTGGGAATTTCTGGATTGAAACCTAACATTTGGGCTATCGAAACTCAAAAAAACATTTGTCTAGCTAATAAAGAAACCATGGTTGTTGGTGGTAGTCTCATAAATAATTTACTTGATAAATATCATAGTCAAATTATTCCTTTAGATTCTGAACACAGTGCTATTTTTCAATGTCTGCGTGGGCGCAACCCAAAGAGTATGAATAAGTTGATTTTGACTGGTTCTGGTGGTCCATTTTTAAATAAAGCTGCGGCTGATTTTAAAAATATTTCCCTGGATGAAGCCTTAAATCATCCTAAGTGGAAAATGGGACCTAAAATAACTATTGACTCCAGCACATTAATGAATAAAGGTTTAGAAATTATTGAAGCTAAATGGTTGTTTAAAATTCCGGCTAATCAAATTGAGGTAATTATTCATCCTGAATCAATTATGCATTCAGCTGTTGAATTTATTGATGGGTCAATAATTGCTCAATTTGGCAAAACTACAATGCTTGGACCAATTCATTATGGTTTATTTTATCCAGATAATAATTATCCAAGCCCGACCGAATTTATTGATCTGACTAATATTGCTCATTTAAATTTTTTCAAACCAGATTTAACTAAATTTCCGCTCTTAAAACTGGCTATGGACATAGCTTGTAGTGATGAATCTTATGCATGTGCTTTTAATGCCGCCAATGAAATTGCTAATGAGGCTTTTTTAAATCAAAAAATCCAATATTTGGACATTGCTAAAATTATTCAAAAAACTATTGCTAATCATAAAGTACAGCCTTTAACTAATTTGGAAGCTATTCTTGAAGTGGATAGGATTTCGCGAAAGATGGCTTGTGAATCAATAAATAAAATCTTCGTTTAAAATTATATTAGTTTACTAAAGTTAGTCAAACTGCCAAATATGTTTTATGATTATATTGTTTATTCATTATAAAGGAAAATAAATTATGGTTGTTGCGACAAAACAAGTTACTATTGTAAACCATCCTCTTGTTCAGGCTCATTTAGCTAAAATTAGAGATGTTAATACCCAATCACCGCAATTTAGAATGCATTGTCTTGAATTAGGCCGATTCCTTATCTACGAAGCCTTAGCGGGGCTAACTACACGAGAAATAAAAATCGAAACACCGGTTGGTAAAGCTAAAGGCATAGTTTTAACTGATTATATTATCTTGGCTCCTGTATTACGAGCTGGTTTAGTTTTAGCTGAAGAAGCCCAAAAAATATTGCCTCAAGCTAAAGTTTATCATGTGGGTTTAAAACGTAACGAAAAAACGCTCGAGGCTGTATCTTATTATAGTAATTTGCCTCAAATAGCCCCAATTGATTGCCGTGTATTTATTCTGGATCCGATGTTAGCTACAGGCGGGTCAGCTTTAGCTGCTTGTGAATTGTTTGATAATCTAAAGGTTAAAGAAATTAACTTAATTTCAATTGTTTGTGCGCCTGAAGGAATTGCCAAAATTCATGCTAAATTTCCCCAAATTAAAATTGTTACTGCTAGCGTTGACAAGTGTTTAAATGATGTTGGCTATATCGTTCCTGGTCTAGGTGATTGTGGTGACAGGCTTTTTGCAACTTAACAAAATTTTGAATTTTTAATGTGATAGTTTGAAATTTTGGGTATAAATTAAATGAAAGCAAAATGAAATATTTCTAATAATATTTTGATTGTATATAGAGATAGCATTAAAATGTATAAAAAACATGTAAGGCTAGAGCCTTTAAAAAAATATCCAACTAATGATCATTTACTTATGAGTCTAGAAACAGCTCAGAAAACTCGAGGTTGTACGGTTGAATTGCCTTGGAAATTGGAAGGAGCTGAGATGGGTTATAGTTTAACCGTAAGGGTTGAATTAGGTGGTCAATCCCCAATATGGGCGTTATATGAGCAGGGAGCAAATTCAAAAATTCTCTGGTCGCAAACTTTTACGGACATGGAATTATTAAATGATGTTATTCTTTTTACAGCGCCACCGCCTAAATTAAATAAATCATTAGTTAGCATTTTAAATGAAGGTCTTCCAGCGTCTGTGCTTGGTGACAGTCCAAGCAACCTAACTAATCCAGTTAACCAGCCTTATCCTCAACAATCCCAACAAGGCTATCCCCAATCACTTAATCCAAATCAGCCTTACCCTCAACAAGGTTACCCGCCTGCCCCTAATCAACCTTATCCCCAACAATCCCAACAAGGTTATCCCCAATCACCTAATCCAAATCAGCCATACCCCCAACAAGGTTATCCCCAATCACCTAATCCAAATCAGCCATACCCTCAACAAGGTTATCCCCAATCACCTAATCCAAATCAGCCATATCCGCAACAAGGTTATCCCCAATCACCTAATCCAAATCAGCCATATCCTCAACAAGGTTACCAGCAAAATTCTATTAATCCTAATTTTCCGGTCATTGAAGATAGTATCCTTAATTCCTCCAGTAATGCCTTAGGTAGTTTAAGTCCAGCTAAATCTTTAAATTTAATACAATCGGATTTAAAACATTTGGATAGTAATATCGATAATTTGGCTTATAATAATACTTCAATTATTGATAAGAATTTAATCAAAAAACGACCAAATTTGTTATTAGGGACATTTTTAGTTGAGGCTAAATTAGTACCTGAACCAACTATTGATGCTGCTCTTCAATTACAAGATATGATTAAAGCTAAAACCTTAACAAAAGCTCAAGCAGCCATTGCTTTAAGGCGCACGCATGAAAGAGGTGGAAATGTTGATAATCATATTCCTGAAGATTTAAGTCCCAAAATTTTAAGTGGTGGTGATACCAAAATTCAGGGTCCACCTTTAGGACAATTGTTAGTCGATGCTAGAATTTTACCAGCTAGTATTTTAAAATCAGCTTTAGCTTTGCAGGAAGTAGTTCGAACTGGATCGATTAATATAGATGATGCTTTAAAAACTATTACTCTGGAGCATAAAAAATTAATTGCCTTAACCCAAGAAGCTAAAAAACAGAACGAAACTGATCCGGAAATTGTCAGTGATGCAGTTCAATTGCTTACTAATGCTGGATTATTAAATAAGGATGATTTAGAAAAAGCAAAACTTAAATATGCCAATAATGGTGGAAAATTAAGTTCTATATTAATTCAAGATAAATTTATTGATTCATTACTGTTACAGATTGCTATTACCGCTAGTGAATATTTAAAGAAAAATGCTTTGAAAATTGAACAGGCCATAATTATATTACACTACTGCCAGCGTTCTAGAGTAGACTTCAAAGATGCTGTAAGTGAATTGGGTTTTGATTTAAATTAAAATTTCGTTCAGAATATTTATTTAGTTATTTTTGAAAATAATGTATTATTTTATTTGATTTAGTTTGAACTATTTATTTAAATTAGCTAAGAAAATTTAAGAACAGTTTAACTAGGATCCTTGGCATAAATAGTCAATTCCGTTTGCCCATATTTTTTGGTTTTAACAAAAATTAAATTTGGATATTTTTTTTCGAGAGCACCTTTATTGGCATTTAGTGAGTTTTCTAGGCTTGATTCAATTATTACCATTCCATTATCTGTTAATACATCATGATTAGCGATTAAATTTAAAGTTAAACCCTGTAATTTACTCTTATATGGTGGATCTGCATAAATAATATCAAATTTGGCATTTTTTATGATTTTATTAAAAAAGACTTCTACAGTATGGTTAATTAAGAAGGTGTTTTCGGCTGCTTCAAAAATATTAATATTATCAGTTAAGTAAGCACAAAGCTGGCGATTCTGTTCAACAAAAGTTACGCTATTGGCTCCGCGGCTTAATGCCTCAAAACCAATTATGCCACTGCCGCTATATAAATCAAGGAAATTGGTATTAAGGGTTTTAGAGCCTAAAGTATTAAAAATAGCCTGACGAATTAGGCTTGAAGTTGGCCTGGCTTTACTATCGCCTGGTTGGAATTTAACCATACGTCCTTTTAAATATCCGGCCGTTATCCTTAAAATAATTTTGCTCCTTAACTTTAAAAAAGTAACTAAATAATTATTAAATAGCAGATTAAAGAAGTTAATTAAAACCATAATTAATAAATTGCCTGCAATTAAATCCTAACTTGATTAGTTGATTAAGAGATTTAATTTAAATCATTTTATTACTTTTCCTGATGTTAAAAAGATTAAAATGATTTTAGCTGTTGAGACTGTATATGGTTACCAATTAAAATAAATTCTTATTAATATTTACCTTAACTTGTCAAGAAAATTTTAAACCGTGATATTATAATAAAGATAAGCGTATTGCTTTACTGAACTTTGACAATTAATCAACTTAACTAACAAGGAAAATATATGATATCCCGACACTTAGCTCGCAAACTTGTATTAATGATGATTCCATCATTAGATCGAAATTTAAAATTATCGCAAGAACCCAATATCAATGATTTAGTGGCCGGATCTTTAAAAATGTTAATGATTAATGCCAAAAATTCATTAAAAGATGTTGAAGCCTTTATTGAAAGAGGTTATAACAGTTTAAATGAATTAGAGTTAAATCATAAAGACAATGAATTGCATGTGGTTGAGATTGCCCCGGTTGTAGTTAAAACCGATGAATTAAAGGGTTATTTAGATCTTTTAGGTTCAGCCATTGAATTAATTGATGATAGTTTAGATGTCCCTGAATTACTTTTACTGGCTAATGAAAAAACCAATGAATATGTTTGTAAATCATGTCATAAAGTTAATGAAGTAAATATAAGTACCAAAATTATACTTGAAGCTAAAGATTATTTTCACAGACTTATAACTGATTATGTAAAATACTATGATCAGATTGATAAATTTATTGATAATTATTCTAAGCGCTGGAAAATTAACCGTATGATTAGTGTTGATAAAAATATTATCCGACTAGCCAGTCTTGAAGCTTTTTATTTTCTTGATACACCTATTAATGTGGCAATTAGTGAAGCCTGTATTTTAAGCAATGAGTTTGGTGATAATAAATCGACTAAATTTATCAATGGTATTTTGGCTAATCTTGAACAAGATGCCTATAAATTCAGATTTTCTAAACTTGAAACCAGTTCTGAAGAAATGGTTTTACAGGAAATAACCTAATTTGGTTTGAAAATAAAATAATTTTTGTTGGATATGGAAATAAATGATACAAGGAAAAAATTGGCTAAATTCAATTGCTAAAATTAAAGATAATACAATATCTAAATTAAAGAGTGCACTTACCAAAACGCGTGAGCTGGTTATTGATTCAGTAGCGCACCAACAACGTACTGCTGAAAATCATGAACATGCTCAAAAAATACCTAAGGAAATTTTTATTGATAGTGAATATTTAGAGGATCTAGAAGAATCATTAATTAAAGCAGATTTAGGCCTTGATATTATTAATTCAGTAATTCAGGATTTGACTAAAATTAGTCAGGAAAAAAATCCTTATGACGTCCAAAGTTATTTAGAAACTAAATTTACAAATCTTCTTGAAACCCCTTTTAAAAACACTTTAGACCTTAGTGATACTAAATTAAATATTATTTTAATTGTTGGAGTAAATGGAACTGGTAAAACAACCAGTATTGGTAAATTGGCTTATAAATATAAAAACCTGGGTAAAAAAGTTGTAATTGCTGCAGGTGATACTTTTAGAGCTGCAGCCGAATCGCAACTTAATATCTGGGCTAATAGAGCTCAAGTAGAC